>NZ_JZIR02000030.1:0-113355 GCF_000961955.2 Hymenobacter sp. AT01-02 | reverse complement strand
AGCCGGTGCAGCCGGCCCGGGAGCCCTGAGCTGCTGGGTGCGGGGCGGCGGGGGGCAGGTGTGGGAGCCGGAGCGGGGGCTGCTTCTTGCTTAGGAGCTTCGGCTGGGGCAGGTGCCGGAGCGGCTCCACCGCCGTTGAGCAGGGCCGAAATATCTTCGCCCTCTTTGCCCACAATAGCCAGCAAACCGTCTACGGGCACAGCATCGCCTTCCTTCGGGCCGATGTGAAGCAGGGTGCCGTCCTCGTAGTTTTCGAGTTCCATCGTAGCCTTGTCGGTTTCAACTTCGGCCAGGATATCCCCGGATTTTACTTTGTCGCCTACTTTTTTGAGCCACGAGGCGATGACCCCTTCAGTCATCGTGTCGCTCATTTTGGGCATTTTTATGAGTTCGGCCATCTGCGTCTTCGTTGGGTTGAGTGGGGCCAAAATTAGCCCGAATTTTTGGGGGTGCAAACTAAACCCCATCTTCTACTACTGAGCGCAAAACAGCGAATCTTCGCCTGAGTAAGCGCCCACTAGTTTAGCCTATACCTCTTTAGGGAAGAGTTACAGCCAATACTATCCTATTCACTTGAAAGTTACCCGCTCGGCCAATCCCTTGCAGCCCGCTGGGGGCTGTGTGCTACGTCTCTGTCCTCTTGGCGATTAACCAAAGCTACCCTTGTACCTCTAGGGGCTAACCTACTCCCTACCTCGTTCAGCTGCAGTTAGCCATTGCGCTGCCTTTAACGAGCTTCTTGCAAGTGGCGCGTATCCAGGAAGCTGCGCACGGTGAACATGGAGCCGGTATAGTCGAGCTGGTATAGACACAGATTATGATGCTCAAAAGAATCCATTTGGCTGAGGGGGTAGCCCAGCAATTGGCAGAGCAGTACTCGCATCGCCCGGCCGTGCATGCACACTAGCACTGTTTCTTCCTCGGGACGAGAGGTAAGCAGTTCTATTGCGGGTCGTTGGCGGGCGGCTACATCGTCGGGGCTTTCGCCCCCTTCCATGCGCGCGTGGGTACGGCCCGCCCGCCAGTCCTGCAGCACGTTGTGGTACTCCTCGTCTTCCTCCGGCGTGATGCGTGTGCCCTCGCGGGTGCCCCAGCAAATTTCATTGAAGCCAACATGCTGCTCGTGCGGCAACCCCAGGTCCAAGAACCCCCGCACCGACTGGTGGGTGCGCTGTAACAGGGAGGTGTAGACTTTATCGAAGGGGACGTGGCGATACGCCGCAAAAAAGCGCGCTGCCTGCCGCTGGCCCGTTTCGTTTAGCGAAGAATCGACGCCGCTGCCCTGCACGATGCCGCGCACGTTAAAATCGGTTTGCCCGTGGCGGATAAGGTAGATTTTTTTGACGCTCACTTTCCCGCTAGTTTTGCTGTTCCTGCCAGTAAAGTACGGTCTTTTTGCACGTGCGGACGCGTGCTTACTACTATAGTTTTTCATTCTGCCCTTGCTTCTACCTGGTAAGGACGTCGGAACATCCTGCCCCGATCTTGTTACTATCCAATTGAGGTGGCCGGCGCCCATGTGCATTACGGCTACTTATTGCCCTTACCGCCCTCCCTTATGACACTGGAGCAACTTAACCAGTGGGTGAGCAACCGCCCTACCCTAGCCGACGCCCTCGGTATTGAACTCACCGCCCTCACCGACGAATACTTGGAAGGCCGGATGCCCGTGGATGGGCGCACCCACCAACCATGGGCCTGTTACACGGCGGCGCTTCCGTGGCCTTGGCAGAAACACTAGGCAGCGTGGCCGCCGCCACCAAAATAGACCCGACCAAGCAGGCTTGCGTGGGCCTCGAAATCAATGCCAACCACCTCAAGGGCGTGCGCGACGGCTACGTGCTGGGCCGCGCCACCGCCTTGCACGTAGGGCGCAGCACTCAGGTGTGGGAAATTCGGATTACGCACGAAGAAACGGGGGCCCTAGTGTGCATCAGCCGCATTACCATGGCCGTTATTGATTTGCCTGCCGCCAAGCCTCAACAGGCATGAGCAGCTTACAGCGCATTGCCTGGCGGCCCCAACTGCCAGTTGCGGACCGCTTACGCCGACTAGTCGCGTTGGCTCTGACGAGCGGCCGACCGGTGGCGCTGTGGCGGCTGCCCGGCGCCCAACACCCTAGGCTGTGCTTAAGCCTTAAGGTCGACGCTGCGTACGTAGGCTTGCCCCCGGCCCTGGAGTCTACGGCACCGGCTGGGTTTGCCTTTTTCCCTTTCCGCGACTCCGACCACAACCCACCGCTCTTCTTCCCGGCCGATTTGTTCTTCGACTTGGCTCGGCCGGAAGAAATCTTAGTGAGCCCTTCGGCAGCGGCGCGCTTACCCGAGCTGCGCCAGCGCTTCGCGGCACTGCCGACGGCTACTGAGCTGCCCTGGCATGTAAGCCAGCAGCCCATTCCTATCCCTGCCTCCCAGGCCCAGTACGAAGCGCTGGTAGCCGCCGGAGTAGACGCTATTGCAAGCGGCACCGTACAAAAAGTGGTATCGAGCCGGGCTGTGCGGAGGCAACTCCCGAGCAACTTTGATGCGCTAGAAGCCTTTGAGGAACTACAGGAGCGCTACCCCAATGCGTTCGTGTCACTTGTGAGTGCGCCGGGGGTAGGAACCTGGCTGGGCGCTACCCCAGAGGTGCTGGCCGAAATTACCGAAGACCATGTGTTCCGCACCATGGCCCTGGCTGGCACTCAGCCCCTGCTGCCAAACCTCACGCCAGCTACGGCGGCTTGGGCGCATAAGGACCTGGAGGAACACGCCATGGTAGCCCGCTACATTGTAAACTGCTTTAAACAGTTGCGCCTGCGCGAGTATGATGAACGGGGGCCGCGCACCGTGGTAGCCGGTCAGCTCCTGCACTTGCGCACCGACTTTGCCGTGCACCTAGACCAAGTGCCGTTTCCTACGCTGGGCACCGATATGCTGCGGCTGTTGCACCCCACTCCTGCCGTGGGCGGCGTGCCCAAGCAGCCGGCCCTGGATTTTCTGCGGCGTCATGAGGGCTACGACCGGGCCTATTACGCCGGTTTTCTCGGGCCGGTGAATCTGCCAGATGTTGGAGTGGCCCGCCTGTACGTAAATCTGCGCTGTTTGCAGCTCCGGCCTCAGGAAGCCATTTTGTATGCTGGTACGGGTCTAACCATTGACTCCGACCCCGCCCGCGAATGGCAAGAAACCGAATTGAAGCTACGTACCGTAGGAGCCATCTTACACGAATGAGTTGATTGGTTGAACCCACGTAGCAGCTCAGCCCCTGCTTTACCGTAGACTGCTCGGCACCTCACTCTTGACTCCCTATTTCGCTACCCATGTCTTCTCTCCAAGCTGTTCATAACATTCCTGAAATTTGTGCCCAGCTGGGCGTTACGGACGTGGTGCTTTCGCCGGGCTCCCGTTGCGCGCCCCTCACAATTGCCTTTGCCCGTCACCCAGACATTACGGTACGAACGGTGCCCGATGAGCGAGCGGCAGCATTCATTGGCTTGGGGTTGGCCCAAACCCAGCGCCGCGCAGTAGCCTTGGTCTGCACCTCTGGTACGGCTGGCCTAAACTATGCTCCGGCCGTTGCGGAAGCGTATTTTCAGCAAATCCCATTGGTAGTTTTCACTGCCGACCGCCCCCCGGAGTGGATAGACCAGCTCGATGGCCAGACGATTCGCCAGGCCGATTTGTACGGTGCCCACGCCAAAGGAACGTTCAGCTTCCCCGCCGACGCTTCACACCCCGATGCGCAGTGGCACGCCACCCGCCTTGTGTCGGAAGCTATTGGCTTGGCGGAACAGTATCCGGCCGGACCAGTGCAGGTGAATGTACCCCTGCGGGAGCCGTTCTACCCTAAGGCTGGGGAGGAACTGCGCTTCGAGCCTGTAAAGGTAACCCGCGAGCTGCCCGGCCGCTCTCAGCTACCCGCCTCGGTACTGGCTGAGCTACGCGACGCTATTCGCACGACGAGCCGCGTGCTAGTAGTAGCCGGCCAGCACCCCGCTGCTCCCGATTTGCTGCGTGCGCTACGCCAGTTTTCGGCGGCGTACCAAGTGCCTGTGGTGGGCGACCTGATTGCGAACCTGCACTTGCCAGCTGCGTCTGATTTCGACCAGCGCGTGCGCTTTTTGGGACGCCAAGATGTGTTTATGGCTGTTCCAGAACCGGGCCTCAAGGAAGCGCTAAAACCAGAACTGCTCATCACCTTCGGGCAGTCGCTTATTTCCAAAGCCCTCAAGCTTTACCTGCGACAGGCCAAGCCGGCCCAGCATTGGCACGTGCAGGCGGCGGGGGCAGTGGCCGATACGTTTCAGTCGCTGACGAAGGTAGTACGGATGGAACCTGCCGATTTCTTTGCTGCGGTACTAGCCGAAGAGCAGTCAAGCCCCGCCGGTAGCACAGGCGTCACCGAAGCACTCGAGCCAGGCGCAATTCCTAGTGCCACCCCCGTCTCAGCCGATACGCTTTCGGTAGCTGCCGCCCGGGCCGAGGGATCGGGCTTCGAGCCCAGCAACCCGGTTGCTCAGGACGCAACCCGGGTGGCACCGGCTCCTACCCTAGCTGAGCCGGTACGTTTGACCTGGCCTGCCAGTGCCCGCCACCTCAGCGCTGCCGATACCCTAGCTAAAGCGGCTTATCTCAAACCTTGGCTAGCCGCTGAAAACTGGGCCACGGATTTCTTGCAGCAGTTTATGCAGCAACCCAACCAGCCGTTTAATGAGTTTACGGCCATCTACCAAACGCTGCACCAGGTACCCGACCGCGCTGCTTTGCATCTGGCAAACAGCATGGCTGTGCGCTATGCCAACATTTTGGGGGTACCAGCGGGTCGTATGATCGAAGTATTCGCCAACCGAGGGACCAGCGGTATTGATGGCTGTACCAGTACAGCCATTGGCGCGGCCCTGGCCCGACCAGATCGGCCGGTAGTGCTGCTCACTGGCGACGTGGCTTTTTTCTACGACCGGAATGCCTTTTGGCACAACTACGCTACCCCGAACCTGCGCGTGGTGCTGCTGAACAATCATGCGGGCGGCATTTTCCGCCTCATTGACGGCCCTCGCCAGCAGCCCGAACTAGAAGAGTTTTTCGAAACGCGCCAGGTTCTCACGGCCGAAAATACCGCCCGCGACTTCAACCTGCGCTACGTTGCCGTTTCATCCTTCGCCGAGCTAGAGTCGGCGCTACCCACTTTCTTTGCACCAGAATCTGGCGCGAGCCTACTTGAAATTACCACCCATAGTCCTACCAACGCTGCCTTCTTTGAACAATACCGCGCGGCGGTAAAGTCATCTTTTGCTTAATGGCTTACGCCCGTCGTCTGGCGCTTATGCGGGATGACGGACAGTAGCGGACGTTTTTCTTACTCTACCTAATATGGCCGAACAACTCACCTGGACCCCCATCAAGGAGTTCCGCGAAATCCTTTTCACACAGTCTGGCGGTATCGCAAGATCAGCATCAATCGTCCGCAGGTTCACAACGCCTTCACGCCCCTCACGGTGCAGGAGATGATTGAGGCCATGCACATCTGCCGCGACCGAACCGACATTGGCGTGGTTATCCTCACGGGTGAGGGTGGCAAGGCTTTCTGCTCGGGCGGCGACCAGAGCGTACGTGGCCACGGCGGCTACGTGGGCGACGATGCCATGCCTCGCCTTAACGTGCTGGATCTGCAAAAGCTTATCCGCTCCATTCCCAAGCCCGTGGTAGCCATGGTAGCAGGCTGGGCCATTGGCGGCGGCCACGTTCTGCACGTAGTCTGCGACCTGAGCATTGCCGCTGACAACGCCCGCTTCGGCCAGACGGGCCCCAACGTAGGCTCCTTTGACGGGGGCTTTGGAGCTAGCTACTTGGCACGCGTGGTGGGACAGAAGAAGGCGCGCGAGATTTGGTTTCTCTGCGACCAGTACGATGCCCAGGAGGCCCTTGATATGGGCCTCGTGAACAAGGTAGTACCCCTCGACAAGCTGGAAGAAACCACCGTGGCGTGGTGCAACAAAATTCTGGAAAAGAGCCCCTTGGCTTTGCGGATGCTGAAATCGAGCTTCAACGCGGAGCTTGACGGGCAGGCTGGCATTCAGGAGCTAGCCGGCAATGCTACCCTGCTATACTACCTCTCTGAGGAAGCCAAAGAAGGCAAGAACGCCTTCCTAGAGAAGCGCAAGCCCGACTTCTCGAAGTACCCTAAGTTCCCATAAGCGCAGACATATTCCCCAAAGAGGCCCACACAGCATAGTGTGGGCCTCTTTTTTGTGTAAACCCTAACTGCTTAGCAGCTATTTTTTTTGGTCTACGCTACGGAATCTAAGCCTATATTACGTCGGCACTAGAGCGGGCGTATCAACGACAGTTCAGCATCTGCGCACGAGAGTGCTACTCCTATTTTACCAGAAGTTAATGGCCGAGTACCTAGTAAACTCTACCGATGCCCGAACCTTCACGGTGCTAGCGAATGCTACCGTGCTGGGCACCTTGAAGTACGCAGAGTGGTTTTCCTTCGAATCCGTTTTGACGCTGACCGATGGCACCTCACTTCGCATTGAGCCCAAGGGCTTCTGGGGCACCACTGTTGAGGTAAAGGACCAGACAGCAGTAGTGCTCAGCTTCAACATGCACTGGAACGGTAACATCGTACTAAAATCCAGGCTAGGCGGCACAAACAAAGCATTCGTAGTTCAGAACCGGGGAGTGCTCAAAAACGACTTCGTGCTGGTTGATAAAGAAGGCCACGAGTTGCTCACCATCCGGCCTACTCTTAAATGGAACAAAGCCAACTATGATTACACGGTAACCAGCACCGAGATTTTCGAAACCCTGGAGGTGAAGAACATTCTCCTGCTAGTAGCCATCCACTGCACCAATTACTATATGTCCATGATGCTTGCATCGGCTATGATTGCTACTATGTAAGCTTTACCAGGAGGCCACGCCACCCCATACCATCCTTTCCGGCGAGTGCGCACTGGGGGCCACGGCTTCTTCATAAGCAGAACGAAGCAAATACTTGGGCCGTATATTCGAGCCTATCAATTGGACTGATCACCTTTTTCTCCGGTATGAAAGCACTGCTGTTTGCCCTGGTTATGAGTACTGCCGCGGTGTCGGTGGGACACGCCCAAGCGGTCCAAAGCCAGCCGGCTGCTCCTAGCGCCCCAAAGCAGGTGCAGTTGGTAGAAGCCGCGTGCGGTCAGTGCCGGCTGGGCCTCCCAGGCAAGGGATGCGACTTAGCCGTGCGCATGAACGGGAAAGCTTATTTCGTGGATGGCACAACCATTGATTCCCACGGCGACGCGCACGCTCAAGATGGCTTCTGCAGCGCCATTCGTACGGCGCAAGTGCAAGGAGAAATAGTAGACAACCGCTTCAAGGCAACCTATTTCAAGTTGGTGCCAGAGACCACCAAAAGCAAGTAGGCAGCCAGAACCCTTTACCTCTTGCAGCCTATGAAGCGCTACTCCTGCGCTATTCACCTCACAGGCTACTTACGTCAGCTATTGGGCCTCCAACAGCCCCCTTGGGGCCAATGTTCGAATAAAACCAACGCGCAGTGCCACCCAAGTTGGGTAGCGCTGCGCGTTGGTTTTTAAGAATAAACCATCCACCCGTACACCGCGCAAGCTTCGTACTAGCTATTCCCTGGTTGGTTTGAATATGGGTTACTTACGAGTAGGTGCTAATTTTTATGGCCGCGTCTGGCAATACAAGTTGCAACTATCATCGTTTAGCCGTGACACATTAAGTACTTCGTCGAACATCCGTATCTGTGCTTTGCGCTACATGCGGTTCATACTTTCCACTAGTGCCTTTACACTTTTCTCTTAAAAGAAGCGGCTGGACACTCGTTCTCTGGTTTCTTTTGCGCCCAGCGCTACTACCTGCTGCCCCAGCCGCCAAAGATGTACCCAACTATCGCGTGCGGGTGCGCATACTTAGTGTGCAAGGCAAAGCACCCGCTCCAACCCAGCAATTTGATTTCTCACTGACGGGTAATCCCCAGGGCGCGCGCTTTTCTGGTCCGGCTTGGAGCAACTGGATACCCTCTACCCGAGCCGGTATTGACCAGATTCTGGCAACGTACAACAACGCCAATAACCCGTTCTGGCAGGTAACCACCGGCTTATCAGTAACGCCGGTAGCAGTTGCGCCCTTTCCATCCGTTAAGCTCCAAGTACAGTCTGCCATAGAGGGTGGAGAGGTTAGCACTACGCCCGCGGAGCTGTTTGGCCCCACCGTGGGCCTTATTTTGTGGCAGAGCGCAGACAAGAAAATTCATATTGACACCTACACCGGGCATGGCCGGCGCGTGTACGACCAAGCGCTGAAAGCGGCTTTTCTTCCCGAAAACCAACGCCCCAAGAAGATTCTGTTCGGAGAGCGGTACATCGGCTCAGATAATGATGTACTAAGCTGGCATGAAGGAATAAAGCGGCTGTGTGGTATCGGGTTTAACACCTTGCATCCGGTACCGGCAGCGCTTACTTCCACTGTGCGGGCTGCAGGCATCCGGAAAATATGGGGGGCCGTTTATAATCCACCTGGGTACGCGTTCAACTTCACTCCACAACGACACACGGAGTTCGTGAAGTTTGTTCAGGACCAAATCGCGCCTCAACTGGCTTCGGGTTGGACAAAGGAAGAGATTGGCTTTTGGGTCACCAGTGATGAGCCTGGTTGGTACTATCCAGCCAGGTACGATGAGTTCAACAAAGATCCAGCGGCCCTAGCGGCATTTCATAGCTACTTGCGGGCGCGGGGCCTTACCCCTGCTGCCCTGGGCAAATCGGATTGGAACCAAGTTGAACTCATTGGCCGGCAGCAGTACCGCGACCTGCCTTCGCGCCGCCTGTTCTACTGGTCAAACCGCTTTCTACCTTGGGCATCCGCTCGCTTTTTTGGGGAGGTGGCCAAAGCTTACGAGGAAGTAATCAGGCCTAAGGTGCCCGTGCTGGTCAACTTCAATAACTTCATGGGCTTGGCGTATCAGCCAGGTCCCGTAGGAAACAACAATCAAGGCAGCAACCCCAATGCAGCAATGGGCCAGCACGACTGGCTTGAGTTTGGCCGGGAACGGGGAACAACGGCCATTGCTACGGAAGACTGGTTTGGGGATGACATGGCCCCGCAATGGTCGTTCTATGCCTCTCGCCTGAGAGCGGCTTCTGAGCTAGGACAAGTAGGGATGGGAGCCTTGGTAATCCCCCGAGTCTCGGGCCAGCGCCCGGCTGGGATGGCGCAGAAACTGCTAGCCTAGTAGGCCACGGAGCCAAAACCATCCAGTTTTTCACTTATGGGCCCGAGTATGCCTTTCCGGGAAACTGCTATTCAGAGAACCTAGCCGTTTTCAAACCTCTTGCTACTGGCATGCGACTGGTTGCTAAAGCAGAAGACCTCCTGTTTCCGGGGAAAATGAAGACTTCGCCGGTTGCCATCCTAACCCCCCAAAGTTCGCCTTTATGGGATTTAGAGGAATATAAGAATCCGCCCCGGATTATTGATGGCACCAACCCGTACATGGATGCTGGCCGCATGGGGTATATGGTGGAGATGCACGGCCTTTTTCTGGCCTTACAGCACAGCGCCATTCCCGTTCGTTTCGTGGATGAGCAGAAGCTTACGGAGTCTGATTTTCAATCCACGAAAGTGTTATACGTAACCGCCCCCGATCTACCTGCCGAGGCGGCAGAAGGTGTGCTTCAATGGGTGCAGAAGGGTGGCACCTTGGTTATGGCTGCCGGAACAGCAGGCTTTGACCGGTACCACCAACCCCTGCAAACCCTAGAGCAAGCAGCGGGCGTACGGCCGGCAGCCCCCATTCGGATGCCTGCTTTTCAGTATGCCGACGCGAAAGTAACTGGGCAGCTTACCTCCACTACTGCTTTGCCCGTGTTTGGGGAGAGAGAAAAGCTTGAATTATTACCCCGCGGAGCCAACCAGGCCCGGCTGGCGCTTCGCTTCACGGATGGCACTCCTGCCCTCACGGAAACGAAAGTAGGCAAGGGGCGGATTCTGCGTTTTGCCTGTTATCCAGGTCTTTCCTATCGTCATTCCGCAACCGAAAATACAAATGGACTGCCCAGTGGCTTCTCAGAAGGCTGGCGCCAGCTGATTGTCCAGCCCGTTCGGGATGCGGGAGCAGAGCTACCCGTTCACGTTAGCAAGCCCCTGGTTGAAGCGCCCGCACTCTATAGTTCCACTGGAGTAGCCGTAACCCTCTTAAACTGGCGGGGAACGGCGCAAGAAGTACGGGTAACCGTGGCCGCAGACCGTCCTGTGCGCCGGGTACAATCGGCGGAGCGGGGTCCGTTACGCTTTCAGCAAAGTGGCAATAAGGTCACCGTTGACCTTCCTCTCGGGGACGTAGATGTCCTACAGGTGTACTATTGAGGCAGACTGAAGTCCCACTACTACTATTTTGCACAGCTACAAAAAGCCCCACGCTCCTTTTCTACTAGAAATGGAGGCGTGGGGCTTTCTGACTATAGCTAGGTGCTTACTCGTTAAAATATCGACCCATAGGCGGCACAGCCTTCGCACCAGCCAAAGAAGTTGCGTAGCCGCTCGTTCTTGATGCGCTTCTTTAGCAGCTTACGGGCCTTGCGGGCGGCCTCCTTAACGGGAGACGCAGTTGGAGCGGCTACGTGGTTGCGGAGCGTGAGGTAGCGCCGAAATACAAACGTACGGACCAGGGCAAACGGACTCGGTGCGGTGGGGTGCATGGCGTTTGGAGGTTGATGACTCTTTTAAGATACAACTTTATCTCACTAAAAGTCAAGGACAACCTGATTATGTGCTTTGCTAGGGAGCTTTGCCAAGCTACGCAGTTATATAGGTGCAGCAGCGCCGCCAACGCTATTTCCTATCTATTCTTCTTAGTCTACCAGCCATGACAAACGCGGAATTTCACTTGGCCATTGGGCGCATTCGGCGTCTTCACTGGATGCATTTTCCCGTGCAGGCGCTTGTCATGCTGGGCGTGGTGCTGGGCGCTAGTAGCCAGGTCGGCGTAGGCTCTGGGAGCCAAACGCACTTGGCCTCGTGGCCTGCGCTGGTGCTGCTGGCGGCCTTGGTGCCCGTAGTAAGTATGCTGCTCTACATCATTTCTCGGCGCCTACGACCCAACATACGACGGCTAGCCGAGGAAAATATGCGTATTTACCAAAGCCGAATCTTCCTTCGCAACAGCTTACTTAGTTTGCTTGGCTTGCCGCTGCTGGCTTCCTACTTCCTCACGCGGGAGGTGCTAGAGCTGCTAGCCTGTGGTGCGCTGCTGTTGGGAATGTGCTTGGCAACGGTTCCTACAGCCAAAGAGTACCAACGCTGGCTGCTTCGCTAGAAGCCCGCTTCTGTGCTTGGTTTGATTTGCTGCCTTCTCTATTTGTTTTCCATGACTGCCGACTCCGACCTCCTACCTGTTTCCTTACTTCTTAACGGCCGCGAATTCTTCTACGCCGACATCCAGCAATATCCCGCCAACTCTCCTACCGACCTGAACGGCTACGAAGCCCGCGTACTCGACTTCTGCCGGCAATGGCTGAATGGAGCCCAGGAGTTCGGGCTGCGCACCTCGGCTCTACCGGCCAACCGCAGTCCATTACAATGTCGCGGCGGCAACTGGAAGCTTCGGCCCGCCGCACGGGCGACTACTTTGACCTGGGCCCCGGCGACCGAATGCTGGTATGCTTAAACTGTGAGTTTGTGGGCGGACTGATGATGCTGGTTCGCGCTTTCGAGCGCCGCATGCACCTAACCATTGTCGAACCACAGGCCGACCCGTTGGCACTTGTGCCCCCCAAAGCAGAGTTCGATTTCACATCTTTTGTACCCCTGCAATTGCGGGCGGTGCTAGCGGCTGGTCATACCTCCCGGCTAAACCGCATGAAAGGTATTTTGGTGGGCGGGGCAGCAGTAGAGAAGAGTTTGGAACGCGAAGTGCAACAGCTGCGAGTGCCCGTGTACGTAACCTACGGCATGACGGAAACGGCCTCGCACATTGCTCTGCGCCGCCTCAATGGTTCCGCGCCCACTCCCTACTACCACGTTCTGCCCGGCATTCACGTGGCCCAAGATCAGCGCGGGTGCCTCACCGTGCGCGCCGACGTAACCCAAGACCAGCTCATCACCACCAACGACCGAATTCAACTGGTAGATGCGCACACGTTTGAATGGTTAGGCCGCGCCGATTTTGTCATCAATAGTGGTGGGGTGAAGGTGCAGGCTGAGAAGGTAGAACTAGTACTGGAGGTAGCTCTTACTGAGCTCAACCTTGGACGTCGAGCCTTCGTGGCTGGCCGGCCCGACAAACGCCTAGGCGAGCAGGTGACGGCCTATTTGGAAGGGAAGGCTCTCTCCACTACGCAGCAGCAGCAACTACAAGAGCTTCTTAGCCAGCGCCTCGATAAGTACGAAGTACCACGGGAATACGTAGCTGTTCCGGCCTTCAGCACTACTGCCTCGGGTAAATTAGACCGCCTTTCTACCATTCGCAGCTTAACAGCGGCACCACTCTAGCGCAACGGCGGCAAGACTTTAGGTGGCTATGTATGGGTAGGCGTGTGGACAATTGCTGCCTGCGCCTACCCATGCATAGCCGTTGAATTCTATATTCTGCCCAGAATGCTATAAGATTGTTAGATGCTTTTCACTCTCCCTTGCTTTTGTGCATGAAACACCTCCTTACCTCTCTATTACTGGCCGGTGCCATGGTAGCTTCCCAGCACTCTGCCTTCGCTCAGCAGGCGCCCTCCGTACGGCCGCTACAAAACGAACCCGTACGTTATGAGTACTGTGAGCTGATGCACACGGGGGCGCTAAGCAAAGGCAAACCCGAAAAGACCAAGACCGATGACATTTACGTGGACTTCGGCTATGGCTATGAAAAACTAGGAGGATCGGAGCAGATGAAGCGGGAGGCCGGCAAGATGGATGTATTTGCTACCCCCATCAGTGCCGTAAACTACATGGGCAGCCTGGGGTGGGAGATTGTGCAGATTATGGAGACGCCTACCACCCCGGGCAGCAACGATGCGGGCCGCTACGTGCGCCGCTACATGCTACGCCGCCTCTTAACGGCCAAGGCAGTAGCCGTGCCCCGCTAGCCCAAGGCGCAAGACTCTTACGCACCCCCAGCTTCATGTTTTTAGAAAGCTTGAAGCTGGGGTTTTGTAGGCCTTACTTTGCCGGCATCAAGCCTTGTTGCGAAAATAGGCGTTCGTGTCCGCGCACGACTTTGATGAAGTCTCCCAGAAACAGCTTGACGCGCCCCGAGAAAATGATACCACTAAGCTGGTCATCAGGGCGTTTTCCGGTGAAGGCAATTTGCCGGTAGCCGGTCCCTGCTCCTACCCCTACCCACCGGAAAATGCGGTAGTGCGCCGCTACGGAGGGTTCTAGGATGTAGAGCACCCGCGAGCTGCTGCGTTGCACACTGTTGTTGGGCAGGTAAAACTTGGTATAGTAACTCCCCACCCCCAGTTGCAAAGGGGCACTTACTTCCCACCGTGGGTTCCCAATAAATACGTACTCGCCGTACGCTACCATGTAGCGAAACCGAACGTCGTCGCGGGTGCCCGCGGGCATGCCTTCGGGTAGCGGAATGCGCGTAGGCACGCCCCCAGAGAGGCGGTAGAACCCCAGCCCGGCCCGCCAGCGGCCCCGCCACTCGATGCCGCCCTTGAGCCCGTTGATGCCGACTACTTTGCCATTCAGAATAGAAAACCGCTGGTCGAACTGAAATACTGCCCGGCGGTGACTCTGCCGCACAAAAGTAGAATCGTAGGCGGGTGCAGCGGAGGGTTCAGTGGCCCACACGGGCAAGGCAGCCAGCAGCGGCGGCAGTAAGAGCACAGGCAAACGAAGGGTACTAGTAATTTCCACGGCGCGAAGGTACAACTGTGGAGTGCGGAATGTACTAGCCACCCACGCGGCTCACCCCACCCACTTCGGCGGTTGGCCACTTGCTCTTGGCGCTTCACCCTGGTTCTTACTGCTTAGTGCTGGATTTCCGTGCATGTTTGCGTGTCACCTAGCCCTAGCCCCATGTCCGTCACTCCCAACTTTTTATTTTCTCTAGCTAACCCGCTTGCTATGGTAGGCTGGGTATTGCTGGTAGTAGCCCCCCGCTGGTCGGGCACGCGCCGGTTGGTACACAGCGGGGTGCTGCCTCTGCTGTTGGCGTTGGGTTACGCCTTGCTTATTGGCTTTCATTACCTCAGTGCCCAGGCAAGCGAAGGTGGGTTTGCCTCGCTGGCTGAGGTAGCCAAGCTATTCCACGACCCGTGGGCCCTGCTGGCTGGCTGGGTGCACTACCTGTGCTTCGATTTGTGCCTCGGCATTTGGGAAAGCCTTGACGCTCAACGGCGCGGCGTAGCGCACTGGCTGCTGGTGCCGTGCCTGCTCCTGACCTTCCTCCTTGGCCCCGTAGGCTGCTTGTATACAGCATTGTGCGGCGCCTCCGTGGCCGCCACGCTACAGATTCAGCTCTATCCCTTCCCCTTTAACCAAGCAGTAGTATGTCTACCAGTCTGCCGCTGAAAACACCAGCTACTCTTGCCGGCACATCGAGCAAGCCGCGCACAGCCTCCGCCCTAGCCGTAGTAGCCGATTACCTACGGGTGCTGCATCGGGTTAACCCAGTATTGTCTTGGGCGGGTTGGGCGCACGTCGCACTCCTGCTGGTATGTATTGCACTACTCCCCTTCGACCACCGAATGGTTACGGGCCTACCTGTGTGGGTGAAGCCAGCCAAGTTTGTACTTTCAGACCTGCTGTATATCTGGACGCTAGCGTGGCTCCTGGCCGACTTGCCTGCTCCGGCTCAGCGCACGGTTCGGCGCATTAGTTGGGCCGTGGCCGTGAGTATGGGAGTAGAAATCCTGTGCATAGTTGTGCAAGCGGGGCGCGGCACTACGTCCCACTTCAATGGCGCTACCGCTACCGACGGCATGATCTTCAGCCTGATGGGGTTGTTCATCATGGTCAACACGGTAGTTATCATTTGGGCGGTGTTCTTGGTATGGCAGCATCGGCTCCACGGCTCCGAGGCCTACGTGTGGGGCGTACGGCTGGGGCTAGCCTTATTTCTGGTAGGTAGTGTGGTGGGTGGCATGATGGTTCACCTCAACCAACACACCGTGGGCGCCCCCGACGGAGGCGCGGGCCTGCCTGGCCTGGGTTGGAGCACCCGCGCCGGCGACCTGCGCATTGCCCACTTTCTGGGCTTGCACGCCTTACAAGCTATACCCCTGTTGGGGTGGGTTTTAGGTCGCCGCCAGTTGCAACCCCAACGCGCTGTTTTGCTCACGTGGGTGGGAGCCGCCTTGTACACTACGGCAGTAGGGCTGCTGTTTGCGCAAGCTATGCACGGCATACCCTTTATACGATGGTAAGCCAGCCAAAAACTGAGTGTAGTTTATTCAAAAGCCCAGGGGAGCTGCCAGTTGTGTACCTGGCAGCTCCCCTGGGCTTTTGAATAAGCGTCGATGTGCTAGGGCTCACACGGCCCGGTAGGTTGGCTACTTCAGCTTGCTAAACTTACGCCGAATTATCTCCTGCACGGGCACATTCTCAATTTTGCTTTCCAGCCAAGAAATGATGTCTAGGTACAGGAAGGGACGCCGCTCAAAAGGATTTTCTGCAATGCGAATAAGCTTGTCTTTGAGCTGAATGAATGCATCCTTGAGCTGGGAAGGCGCTACGTCGCCGAGGTTGCGAAGAAACTGGAAAATGGCCACCTGCATCTGCTGCTGGTCGTTCATCTTGCCCAGGAAGCGGTATACGGAGCGCACTTGGTACTCCAAGGCTTCGTCGCGGCCGGCTTCGTAGTGCGCAATGAGGTTGAGGATGCGAGCAAAGCACTGAATATCCTCGCGCAGACTGATATCCTTGAAGTAGATTACCTTATTGAGGTACTCAATAGCTTTGTCGGGCTGTCCGCTACCGAAGTAGAGGCTGGCAATCTTATAGTAAAATACCAAGCGGCGGTGCGAGTCTAGCTGCAGCCGGAAGTGGTCGAGCCCGGCCAGCAAGTCGGGTACAATAGTTAGGCCCTCCGTAAACTGCCCGCGCATGAAGTAGCCGTTCAGCCGGTTGGTGTAGATGTACAGAAACAGCAGCATCTCCACGTTGGGGCTGGTACGCCGGTCGGGGTCAGCCGAAAAAGCTTCTAATTGCGCCAATACCTGAGCAAACTTACTATAGTACAGTAAGTTGTGCGAAGTTATTAGCAAGTTGTGCAGCCCCTTGAGGTAGAGCATATTCTGCTGCTCTCGCATGATGGGATGGTGCTCAAACAGATCGACCCACTTTTGAGCGTAGCGGAAACACAGTCGAAAATCCTGTGTGATGGTATAGTACCACACGTGCGCTTGGTAGTAGTACAGCTGCTCAAAGAAGCTGGCCTGTCTGAGGTCCAGCGGGGGTAGCTCCTTGTGGAAAAAGGCCGTGGCCCGCTCATAATCCTGCTGATTGCGGGTGTGCCCTATTTTGAGGTACAGCCCGTACATGCGCAGCGCCAGGTTCGATAGTTCGTGCTCCCGGGCTACGTGGCTTACCGTGACAGTTGCTTCCTCTGAAAGCTCCTTAGCCCGGTCGCGCAAACTACGTGTAATGTACTGACCTTCAATCATTTTTTCGAAGTCAAGCACCAGTAGCACAATGTGCGGCATGCCCGCTTGGTGGGCGGCGGCTTTCACTTTCTCCAGCATCCGCAGGCTCTGCTGGTAGAGGCCGCGGTTGTAGAGTACACGGGCGTAGTCTAGCTGCTCGTGCAGTTGAATATCCAGGTTCTGCCCCGCGTGGTACATGCGCAAGCTGGCTAAGAGCTGCCGATACAGGTTAGCCTTGAGGTTAGCGACTTGTACTTTCTTAATGGCAGGCACTCGCGCTAGTACCCGTTCCTCGTCGTAGCGCTCCATATCGTCGAGGGCGTCGAAAAGCTGTAGAAACTTTAAGCCATCGGTGGAGCCCTGCCGGTTGGCGAATAACCGGAAGTGCCGCTTTTCGGTGCGGGTCAGGGACTTAATTAGTTGAAAAACCGGGTCGCTACTTTCGCTGGGCATTGTAGTTTACCAAAAGGCAAGTGTTTGAATGTAAGCATATTACAGACAATAGTTTCTAAATTAGAAATAGTAGATAAGCTGGAAAAAAGTTTTCATAGCCTAGTACTGCCGCTGTACTTGCACTCAGTTAGCCGGTGTAAATATGCCATGCACGACTGTTTAAAACGCTCTGCTTACCGAATAATTTCTTTCGTAGCGCCGAGCTTTTATCCACTGATCATCTGAAACGAAAGTTCTCACCTTCTTTTTGCGCTTTTACCCGCTCACCTAGCTTATGCAGCCGATTCTGCTACCCGTCGTGCTCGTCATTATTCCGCCGCTCCTGGGCTGAGAGCTACCGTTTTGTTTCCTCTACAAATCAGCCTTTCCAAGCCCTAAGCGCAGAAAGGCTTTTTAGTACCCCTTTTTCATTTCTCCCTTCTCCCAAATCACAATGTACTTCACCAGTAACACCGTCGCTTTTCTGGATGGCGAGTTTGTGCCAGCCGAGCAGGCCGCCTGCGGGGTCTACGCCCAATCGTTACATTACGGGTATGCCGTGTTTGAAGGTATTCGGTCCTACAACACACCCAACGGAGCGCAGATTTTCAAGGCCGAGGAGCACTATGAGCGGCTGCATTACTCGTGCAAATCTGTGGGGCTGCCCCTGGAGTACTCGGTGGAGGAACTAACGCGCATCAGCTACGAAGTACTGGATCGCAACAATCTGACTGACGCCTACATCCGCCCCCTGGTATACGCCGCTACCCCCAACATGAGCCTCAAGGTGGCGACCACCAGCAACGTACTGATTGCAGTGTGGGAATGGGGTAAGTACCTCGGCGACCAGCTTCTGCGCCTTTCCGTTTCGCCCTACCAGCGCCCCAACCCCAAAGCAGTGCCTATTGAGGCGAAGGTATCGGGCCACTACGTCAACTCCATCATTGCCAGCTCCGAAGCCAAGGGCCGCGGCTATGATGAGGCGCTGCTGCTCGACATGAACGGCTACGTAGCGGAGGGCCCCGGCGCCAACTTCTTTTTCGAGCGCAATGGGGAGCTGTTCACGGCCCCGGCTGGCAGCATCCTGCGCGGCATCACCCGCAACACCATCATTGATTTGGCCCGCGAAGCCGGTATTACGGTGCACGAGCAGTTCTTCACGCCAGATGAGCTGCGCACGGCCTCGGCAGCCTTCATGACGGGCACGGCGGCGGAGGTTATCGGTGTTGCTTCGGTAGACGACGTGACCTTTGATACGCCCTTCCAGCAAACCATTGGGGGCATGTTGGCCAGCCACTACCACGCCCTCGTGACCGGCCAAACGGCCACCCGCGCCGCCAGCTTCGCCAAGCAGCAGTAGGTGGCGCACCCGGCGTCGACGCGTGCGTGGCAGAACCCCTACTAGTACCTCCAGAACCCCCCAACTCTTTCTAATGGCCCTGAATAAATATAGCCGCATTTACACCCAGGACGACAGCCTGCCGGCGTCCCAAGCCATGCTCATTGGCTCGGGCCTTTCAGATGCTGATCTGCACAAACCCTTTGTGGGCATTTGCTCCACCGGTTTTGAAGGCAACACCTGCAACATGCACCTCAACGGCCTGGCCGACCAAGTGAAGGTAGGCGTGCAGGAGCAGGGCCTGGTGGGGCTGCGGTTTAACACCATTGGCGTTTCGGATGGTATTACCAACGGCACGGCCGGCATGCGCTACTCCCTGGTTTCCCGGGAAATCATTGCCGACTCCATTGAGGCCATGGCTGGGGCACACAACTACGATGCCTTAGCCTGCGTGATGGGCTGCGACAAAAACATGCCGGGCGCCCTTATTGCCATGGCGCGCCTGAACCGGCCAGCTCTGATGGTGTACGGGGGCACTATCAAAGGCGGCACCTTCAAGGGGCAGCAGCTCAACATTGTATCGTGCTTTGAGGCCTACGGCAAGAAGCTGCAGGGGCAGATATCGGACGAGGATTACCGAGGCATCATCCACAACGCCTGCCCGGGTCCGGGAGCGTGTGGGGGCATGTACACGGCGAATACTATGGCGGCGGCCATTGAAACGCTGGGCATGAGCGTCCCGTTTTCCTCGTCCTCCCCGGCCGTCAGCGCCGAGAAGCAGCAGGAGTGCCTCACGGCTGGTGCCTACCTGCGCCGCCTGCTCGAACTCGACCTCAAGCCCCGCGATATTCTGGTGCGCGAGGCCTTCGAAAACGCCCTCGTGATGACCACCGTGCTCGGAGGCTCTACCAACGCGGTGCTTCACCTCATTGCTATTGCTCATGCGGCCGGCGTGCCGCTGTCCATGGAGGACTTTCAAGCCGTTAGCAACCGTACTCCGGTGTTGGCCGACCTCAAGCCCAGCGGCAAGTACCTAATGGAGGACCTATCGGCCTGGGCGGGGTGCCGGCCGTGATGAAAACCCTGCTAAACCAAGGGCTTCTGCATGGCGACCTACTGACTGTGACGGGCCAAACCCTGGCCGAGAACCTCGCTGATGTGCAGCCCCTGGGCGCTGAGCAGGATTTGCTACGCCCCCTGGATAATCCCATCAAAGCTGATGGCCACATCCAAATCCTGTATGGCAATTTGGCCTCCAAGGGCGCGGTAGCCAAAATCACTGGCAAGGAAGGCCTTCGCTTTGCGGGGCCGGCCATCGTGTTCAACTCCGAAGAGGAACTAAACGAAGGCATCACCCAGAATAAAATCCAGCCCGGCCACGTGGTCGTGATTCGCTACGTAGGGCCCAAGGGCGGACCCGGCATGCCGGAAATGCTCAAGCCTACCTCAGCCATTATTGGGGCGGGCCTGGGCGACAAAGTAGCCTTGATTACAGACGGGCGCTTTTCTGGCGGCACCCATGGCTTCGTTATTGGGCACGTGTGCCCGGAGGCCTACGACGGTGGTACCATTGCGCTGGTAGAAGATGGCGACTGGATTGTGCTGGACGCCAGCACCAATACCATGGATGTGCAGGTAGATGACGCCTTGCTGGAGCTACGCCGCCAGCAGTGGCAGCGGCCCCGGCCCAACGTGCTACAAGGCGTGCTGCTGAAGTATATCCGCACGGTTAGCGACGCAAGCCGCGGCTGTATCACCGATTATCAGGAAGACTATGTACACGAACCAGCAACCCCAGCCCGTGCCAACCTCGCCTGAAATAGCCGTAGCCGCTACGGAATCGGCCACCCGTACCTTGTCGGGCGCTGAGGCCACCCTGCTGGCCCTGCTGGCGGAAGGCGTGGACACCGTATTTGGCTACCCCGGCGGCGCCATCATTCCAATTTATGATGCCCTCTACGACTTCAAGGAGCAGCTAAACCACGTGCTGGTGCGCCACGAGCAGGGCGGTATTCACGCGGCGCAGGGTTACGCTCGGTCGTCGGGGAAGGTGGGCGTTGTATTTGCTACCAGTGGCCCCGGTGCTACCAACCTTGTCACCGGCTTGGCCGATGCGCAGATTGACAGCACCCCGCTGGTGTGCATCACCGGGCAAGTATTCGCGCACTTGCTGGGTACCGATGCCTTCCAGGAAACCGATATTCTGAACATTACCACGCCCGTTACGAAGTGGAACCACCAGGTAACGGACGCCAGTGAAATTCCGGCGGCGCTGGCCAAGGCCTTCTACATTGCCCGCAGTGGCCGCCCCGGCCCGGTGCTCATCGACATTACCAAGAACGCGCAGATTCAGAAAGCCGACTTTGAGCCTACCAGCCTTGCAACCACATCCGCAGCTACCGGCCGCGGCCACTGGTGCGCCCGGAGTATATAGCGCAAGCGGCTGAGCTCATCAACAAAGCCAAACGGCCGCTAGTGCTCTGGGGGCAGGGTGTGCTACTAGGCAAAGCGGAGCAGGAATTTGCGCAGTTCATTGAGAAAAGCGGTATCCCGGCCGCCTGGACCATTCTGGGGGCTGGCGCGCTACCCACGGGGCACCCGCTAAACGTGGGCATGCTGGGCATGCACGGCAACTACGGCCCCAACGTGCTGACCAACGAGTGCGACGTGCTCATTGCCATTGGCATGCGCTTCGACGACCGGGTGACGGGCCGCCTCGACAAATACGCCAAGCAGGCGCAGATTATTCACCTCGACATCGACCCCACGGAAATCGACAAGAACGTGAAGGCAACGGTGCCCGTGTGGGGCGACTGTAGGGAAACCCTCCCCCTACTTACTCAGCTAGTGGAGGCCCGCACCTACCCCGAGTGGCGGCAGCGCTTCCTAGACCACGACGCCGAGGAAATAGCCGCCGTTATTCAGGAGGAGCTGTTTCCGACGTCTGACGAGCTGACCATGGGCGAGGTAATTCAGCACCTGAATGAGCTAACCCAGGGCAATGCCATCATTGTAACCGATGTGGGCCAGCACCAAATGGTAGCCTGCCGCTACGCCAAGCTCAACCACACGCGCAGCAACATCACCAGCGGGGGCTTGGGCACTATGGGCTTTGCGTTACCAGCCGCTATTGGGGCCAAGTACGGCCGGCCCGACCGCACCGTGGTAGCCGTCATTGGCGACGGCGGCATTCAGATGACAATTCAGGAGCTGGGCACCATCATGCAAACGGGCGTGAATGTAAAAATCCTCCTGCTCAACAACCAGTTTCTGGGCATGGTGCGCCAGTGGCAGGAGATGTTCCACGACCGGCGCTATTCCTTCGTGGACATTGCCAGCCCCGACTATGTGACCGTAGCCAAGGGCTACAGCATTGCCGGCCGCCGCGTGGACACCCGTGCTGAGCTACATGCCGCTCTCCAGCAAATGCTGGAACACTCCGGCTCTTTCCTGCTGGAAGTAATGGTAACCCGCGAGAACAACATCTTCCCCATGGTGCCACAAGGCTGCGGGGTTGGAGAGATCAGGTTGAAGTAGAACGCTTTGAAAGCCTAGCAGAACGTCATACTGCGCTTGCCGAAGCATGACGGACTATTTAGTCAATAATATGACCCAGCAACCCATCGACCGGCAGGAGTACAACATCACGGCCTACACCGAGAATCAGGTGGGGCTGCTGAACCGTATTGCCATCATCTTCTCCCGGCGCAAAATCAACATCGAAAGCCTGAACACCTCTCCTTCGGAAATTGAGGGTATTCACCGCTTCAACATTGTGGTGGTGGAAACGGAGGAGGTAGTGCGCAAGATTGCCCGCCAGATTGAGAAGCAGGTGGAAGTCCTAAAGGTGTACTTCAACCCCAATGAGGACGTCATCTGGCAGGAAATGGCGCTCTATAAAGTACCTACCGATATCATTGCTGAGCGGGCCCTGGTAGAGCGGCTGCTACGGGAGCACGGGGCCCGGGCCGTAGTGATTCGCAAGGATTACACGGTGTTTGAAACCACTGGCCACCGCGAGGAAACCGACAAGCTGCTGACGGTGCTGCAACCCTATGGCCTCATTGAGTTTGTGCGCTCAGCCCGCATTGCCATCATCAAAGGCAGCGAGGGGTTCCACCACAAGCTCCGCGAGTTTGAACGCATAGAGCCCGGCCAGGAAGTAAGCGAAAATGACTACCTCAACAGCCGAGATAAGGTGTTTACGATGTAGGACACTCAGTACCTACAGAACGGTCCTGCTGAGCCTGCCGAAGCAGTTTTACCACTTCAACCGCCTACCCTACCGAGCTTGATAGGACATCTGGCCTGCACCATTGGATTGCAACACCCCATCAGCACGCGAGATGTCTCGACAAGCTCGGCATGATGCACGAAAGCGGCAAAAACAACCACTTAATAGCCCAGGGTTTAAACCCTGAGCCAGTGAACAACAACGACACATTTTCATCTTCCAACCCAATACCCAACATCATGGCAACCATCAACTTTGGCGGCGTAGAAGAGCACGTAGTTACCCGCGACGAATTTCCCTTGGAGAAAGCCCGCGCGATTCTGAAAGATGAAACCATTGCCGTAATTGGCTATGGTGTGCAGGGCCCCGGCCAAGCACTAAATCTACGCGACAACGGCTTTAACGTCATCATTGGGCAGCGCCGTGACTCGGCCTCCTGGCAGAAAGCCGAAGCCGATGGGTGGGTAGAAGGCGAAACCCTTTTCGACATTGAAGAAGCCGCTGAGCGGGGCACTATCATCGCTAACCTGCTTTCCGATGCTGGTCAGATTGCGGTGTGGCCCACCCTGAAGGCTAAGCTGACAGCAGGTAAGACCTTATACTTCTCCCACGGCTTCGGTATCACCTTCAACGACCAAACGAATATCATTCCGCCGGCAGATGTGGACGTAGTTCTGGTAGCTCCTAAGGGTAGCGGCACCAGCCTGCGCCGTCTGTTTGTGGCTGGTGGCGGCCTCAACTCGTCGTTTGCGGTGTACCAGGATGCTACTGGTCAGGCGTACGAGAAGGCGGTAGCCTGGGCATTGGCGTAGGCTCAGGCTACCTGTTCGAAACCGACTTCAAAAAAGAAGTGTACTCTGACCTCACCGGCGAGCGGGGCGTGCTCATGGGTGCCTTGGCTGGCATCATCGAAGCCCAGTACCAAGTGCTTCGCCAGCGGGGCCACTCCCCTTCGGAGGCGTTCAACGAAACCGTGGAAGAGCTTACCCAAAGCCTCGTGCCGCTGGTAGGCGAAAACGGCATGGACTGGATGTTCAGCAACTGCTCCGTAACGGCCCAGCGCGGCGCCCTCGACTGGAAAGGCAAGTTCCGCGAGGCAACTCTGCCCGTGCTAAATGAACTGTACGACAGCGTAGCGTCGGGTGCTGAGGCGGCGCGCACCATCCAGCGGGGCTCTACTCCCGGCTACCGCCAAGAGCTGGAAGCTGAGCTGAAAGAAGTGCGCGACTCGGAGCTGTGGCAGACGGGCGCCACAGTGCGCGAGCTTCGCTCGAAGGCGACCGAAAAGGTAGAAGAACTTAGCTAATCAACGACGAATATCCGTGAAGGCTGGCCGCAACGCCAGCCTTCCGGCTTTTCAACCTCCACCCCTTACTATGCAGTGGAACGCCAACTCATACACCCAGAAGCACGCCTTTGTCTTTCACTATGGTGCAGGTTTGGTTGATGTACTAGCACCCCAGCCTGGGGAAGTGGTTCTGGATCTGGGGTGCGGGTCGGGCGAGCTGACGCAGGAAATAGCCAGCCGCGGGGCAGCCGTAGTGGGCTTGGATGCCTCAGCCACTATGCTTACGAAAGCCCAACAGCAGTTTCCTGGTCTCGATTTTCAGTTGGCCGACGCTACCTCGTTTGAGCTACCAAGCCGCTTCGACGCCGTATTTTCCAACGCCGTGCTGCACTGGGTGCCCCAGGCCGCGGCAGTTATTCGGCATGTGCACCACCACCTGAAACCAGGCGGCCGGTTTGTGGCCGAGTTTGGTGGTCAGGGCAACGTAGGCCGCATCGTACAAACTTTGCTGGCGCAGTTACACCGCCACGGCTACCCCCAGGCTCAAGCTGATTGGTGGTATTTTCCCACGGTAGGTGAGTACACTGCCTTGCTCGAACAGCAGGCTTCCGGGTGCGGCTGGCCCAGCACTACGACCGGGACACGCCCCTAGCCGACCCCAAAAGGGGCCTGCTCGACTGGATTGAGCAATTCGGCGACAACTTTTTTCGGGGTGTACAGCCCGCCGATACGGCGGCAATCCTAGCCGCAACCGAGGCCGAATTACGGCCCACGTTATTCCGAGAGGGGCAGTGGGTTGCGGACTACAAACGCCTGCGCATTGTGGCCGAGACGCAGCGCTAACTCAGCCAGCCCTTCCGGCCTTACTTCAGTTTACCCTATGGAACAAGATACCCTCACCTCCGCCCTGGCGGTACGCCTAGAAAACGTGGAACGCGCCGCGCGCACCCTGGATGGCGTCATCTACAAAACGCTGCTGCAGCACAATCTGGCTTGTCGGATGCGTATGGCGCGCAGGTGTACTTAAAGCGCGAAGACTTGCAGGTGGTTCGTTCCTACAAAATTCGCGGGGCCTACAACAAGATTGCCGGCCTTAGCCCAGAGCAGGTGTCGCGCGACGTAGTATGCGCTAGTGCCGGGAACCACGCCCAGGGCGTTGCCTACGCTTGCCAGCTGCTGGGTATTCGCGGCCACATCTTCATGCCTGCCAACACGCCGGCGCAGAAAGTGAGCAAGGTGCGCCTGTTTGGTAAAGAGCAAGTGGAAGTAGTCCTCATTGGGGCTACGTTCGATGACACCTACCACGCGGCCAAGGCTTTCTGCGACGAGCGAGGCAGCAGCTTCGTGCATCCCTTCGATGATATGGCCATTGTGGAAGGTCAGGCCACTGTGGGCTTGGAGGTTCTGCGCGACGCGCCCAACGCTATTGACTTCGTATTTATGCCCATTGGCGGCGGGGGACTGGCTTCCGGCGTAAGCAGCGTATTTCGGCAGCTCAGTCCGGGTACTAAGCTCATTGGCGTGCAGCCCCTAGGGGCGCCCTCTATGCAACAGGCCCTGCAAAAAGGCCAGCGTCAAGCCCTAGAGCACATTGAGAGCTTTGTAGATGGGGCGGCCGTGAAGTGCCCCGGGGAGCTGACGTTTGAACTGTGCCGGGAGCTACTGGACGAGGTAGCCCTAGTGCCGGAAGGTCAGGTGTGCGAAGACCTGCTGAAGATGTACAACGAGGAGGGCATTGTGCTGGAGCCAGCCGGCACGCTCAGCGTCTCAGCCCTGCACCAGTACGCCGACCAAATTCGGGGTAAGACGGTGGTATGCGTGCTTAGTGGCTCCAACAACGACATTACGCGCATGGAGGATATCAAGGAGCGGGCCATGCGCCACCAGGGCCGCAAGCATTACTTCTTGGTCACCTTCAACCAAAAGCCCGGGGCCCTGCGCCGCTTCGTCAACAACGTGCTGCAAGAGGGCGACGACATCATCCAGTTTCAGTACATCAAAAAGAATAATAAGGAGAAAGGTCCGGTCTTCATCGGCATTGAAGTGCAACGCCCCCACGACGTAGAAGGCATTCAGCAACGCATGGCCGCCGAGGGTTTCGGCTACGAATATTTGAACGGCAAGCAAGATTTCCTGAGTCTGCTGGTGTAGAGCACTGGGGTTAATGCATAGCACTGTCTTCTTATCTGGATGGCAGAGGTACTCGGGTGTGTAGGTGGTACGGAGAACAGCTTTCCGTATGTCCTATCGAGCGAGTACAGCCTTGGCTCTAGTGCGTTACTGAATCTTGGCTCTTCTCATTCAAGTAGGGAAGCGTGGTTTTCTGTCGTTTGCTACTCCAGCCTGCCCGGTATCCGTAGCCCGCGGTTCTTTTGCTTGTTGGCCGTCGTATCCACACAAATGTTTACCCGTTGTATATCAACTAATTACAAACAAGTAATCAAGTTTTAGAAATAGTAGGCGTGCCGACAGACTGTTTTCACGGCCACGTTTAGGCCATGTACTTGCGGGTAGCATTTTAGCTGATAGAACCTTACGACATGGCAACTCAGAAAATCCACATCTTCGACACGACCTGCGCGACGGGGAACAGGTGCCGGGCTGCAAGCTGAACCGGGACGAGAAACTGCTGATTGCCCGACAGCTAGAGCTACTCGGCGTCGACGTGATTGAGGCAGGTTTTCCGGTGTCAAGCCCCGGCGACTTTGCGGCGGTGGCGGCCATTGCGGCGCAAACGCGCCATGCTACCGTCTGCGGCCTTTCGCGGGCGGTAGAAAACGATATTATTACGGCGGCCGAAGCGCTCAAATCGGCCCGGTACCCGCGCATTCATACAGGCATCGGCACCTCGGAGTCGCACATCAAGTTTAAGCTGTGCACCACGCCGGAGAAAATAGTGGAGCGGGCCGTGGCGGCCGTGAAGCTGGCCAAGTCCTTCGTGGAAGACGTGGAGTTTTACGCCGAAGACGCGGGCCGGACCGATAATGAGTTTCTGGCCCGGGTTTGCGAAGCGGCTATTAAAGCCGGCGCTACCGTGCTCAATATTCCTGACACCACTGGTTACTGCCTCCCCAGTGAGTACGGCGCCAAGATTAAGTACCTGGCCGACAATGTGCGCGGCATTGAGCACGTGCGCCTTTCTACCCACTGTCACAACGATTTGGGCATGGCGACGGCCAACTCCATTGCGGGCGTACTCAACGGAGCTCAGCAAGTAGAGTGCACCATCAACGGGGTGGGCGAGCGGGCTGGCAACACGGCCTTGGAAGAAGCCGTGATGGTACTCCGCCAGCACCCCTACCTCAACTTCGAGACGGGCATCAATACCAAATTGCTCGCCGAAACGTCGGCCATGGTGTCGCACCTCATGTCGATGCCGGTGCAGCCCAACAAGGCGATTGTGGGCGCCAACGCGTTTTCGCACTCTAGCGGCATCCACCAAGATGGGGTCATCAAGCACCGCGAAACCTACGAGATTATTGACCCACGCGAAGTGGGCATGCCTGATTCTGCCATTGTGCTCACGGCCCGCTCTGGCCGCGCCGCGTTGGCGTACCGTCTCCAGAAGATTGGCTACGACTTTGACCGCAACGCCCTCAATAAAGCCTACGCCTCATTTCTGGTCTTGGCCGACCGCCAAAAGGAAGTCGTGGATGAGGATTTGCATGTGATGGTGGAACAGGAAAACCTCATTATCGTCGAATAACCCTCCCCTTGCCTACTCCCTAGCCCATTGCATACAACATGCTAGGAGTAGGCATTTTACCGCCCCCAGGCTCAGGTGCCGGCGCCTAGGCCCAGCAGCATTTACCCCCATAATAAGCAGAAGCCTACCCTAGCCTCTGCCCCACCCCTCTCTCATGGCTAAGACCTTATTTGATAAAATCTGGGACGCGCACGTGGTGCGTGAAGTAGCCGGCGGCCTCACGGTGTTTTACATCGACCGCCATCTGATTCATGAAGTGACGAGCCCCCAAGCCTTTGACGAGCTGACGGCCCGCGGCCTGACCCTGCACCGCCCCGAGCAGATTGTAGCCACGGCCGACCACAACGTGCCAACGCGCTACCAAGATCAGCCCATTCAGGACCCCTTGTCTCGCTCGCAAGTAGATAAGCTGACGGAAAACTGCGCTAAGTTTGGGGTAGAGCTGTACGGCTTGGGCCACCAGTACCAGGGCATTGTGCACGTAATTGGGCCGGAGCTGGGCATTACCCAACCGGGCCTGACCATGGTATGCGGCGACAGCCATACTTCCACCCACGGCGCCTTCGGTACTATTGCTTTCGGCATTGGCACCAGCCAAGTGACTCAAGTAATGGCCTCCCAATGCCTGCTGCTGGATAAACCCAAGCGCATGCGCATTACGTTGGATGGCGACTTGCGACCCGGCGTAACGGCCAAAGACCTGATTCTATACGTGATTTCTCAGCTGGGCACCGGCGGGGCCACTGGCTACTTTGTAGAGTACGCGGGCAGCGCCATTCGGGCCCTGAGCATGGAAGGCCGCATGACCATCTGCAACATGAGCATTGAGATGGGCGCCCGCGGGGGCCTCATCGCCCCCGATGCTACCACCTTCGACTACGTGAAGGGCCGCCGTTTTGCCCCCCAGGGCGAAAACTGGAACCGGGCCGTGGCTTACTGGCAGACGCTGTACTCAGACGAAGATGCCATATTCGATGCCGAGCAGCATTTCGATGCCTCGGCCATTCAGCCCATGATTACGTATGGCACCAACCCGGGTATGGGCATTCCGCTGGCCACCAGCATTCCGGTGCTGACGGGTGGCAGCGAGGCTACGAGCTTCGATAAGTCGTTGCAGTACATGGGTTTCCAGCCCGGCGAGTCGCTGCTGGGCAAGGAAATCAATTACGTGTTCATTGGCAGCTGCACCAACTCGCGCATTGAGGACTTGCGTACGGTAGCGGCCTACGTGAAGGGTAAGCAGAAAGCCGCGCACGTGGAGGCCATCATTGTGCCCGGCTCTAAGCAGGTAGAGCAGCAAGCCATTGCCGAGGGCATCGATAAGGTATTAGCCGAAGCAGGCTTTGAACTGCGCGAGCCGGGCTGCAGCGCCTGCCTAGCCATGAACGACGACAAAATTCCGGCTGGTGCCTACTGCGTTTCAACCTCCAACCGCAATTTCGAAGGCCGCCAGGGCCCCGGCGCCCGCACCCTGCTGGCTAGCCCACTCGTAGCGGCCATTACCGCTGTAGAAGGCCGCCTAGTAGACATCACCCAGTATTTGAACTAGAACTAAGCCCCCCTTCTCATCTGAGGAGGGGGGCTAGAAGTAGTCTCTCACATCTCCCACCCCCATGGAAAAATTCCAAACACTGCGCTCCGGTGTAGTGCCCCTACCGATAGAAAATGTTGACACCGACCAGATTATTCCGGCACGTTTCCTGAAAGCGACTACCCGCGAAGGATTTGGTGCCAACCTGTTTGCCGATTGGCGCTACGCCGCCGATGGGCGGCCCAAGGTCGATTTCGTGCTGAACGACAGCCGCTACCAAGGCCACCAGATTTTGCTGGCGGGCAAAAATTTTGGGTGCGGCTCTAGCCGGGAGCACGCCGCCTGGGCCCTTTACGATGCTGGATTTCGGGTAGTCATCAGCAGCTACTTCGCCGACATCTTCCGGGGCAATGCCCTGAACACGGGCTTGCTGCCGCTGCAGGTTTCTGATGAGGTGCTACAGGGCTTGTTTGCGGTAGTAGCTGCCGATCCGCGGGCTACCCTGGCGGTGGATTTACAGGCCCAAACGCTAACCGTACCGGGCTGGGCCGAGGCTATTCACTTCGAGCTGGACCCTTACAAAAAAGAGTGCCTGATCAACGGGTACGACGATATTGATTTTCTCATCAGCCAACAGGCGGCCATTACGGCCTACGAACAGCAACGGTCATGGGTATTCTAAGCAAACGAATTGTGGTGTTGTCGGGCGATGGGATTGGTCCGGAAGTGTGCGGCGAAGCTGTGCGCGTGTTGAAAGCCGTGGGCGACCGGTTCGGCCATGAGTTCACCTTCGACTATCAGCTGATGGGCGCCTGCGCCATTGACGCCACCGGCTCTCCCCTGCCCGAGGAAACCCTTACCGCCTGCCGCCAAGCCGATGCTGTGCTGCTCGGCGCCATCGGCGACCCGAAGTACGACAACGACCCCACGGCCAAAGTGCGCCCCGAGCAGGGTCTGCTGGGTCTGCGCAAGTCCCTGGGCCTCTATGCCAATATCCGCCCCATTACGGCCTACGACCAACTGCTGGAACACTCACCCCTCAAAGCTGAACGCATTCAGGGAGCTGATATTCTCATTTTCCGGGAGCTGACGGGGGGAATGTACTTTGGAGAGAAAGGGCGCTCCGAGGACCGCGCCTGGGCCTATGACCACTGCACCTACCACCGCGACGAAATTGTGCGTATTGCGCACCGCGCCTTTAAAGCGGCCGAAACGCGCCGTCATAAGCTCACGCTGGTAGACAAGGCTAACGTACTGGAAACGTCGCGCCTGTGGCGTGAAACCGTGCAAAGCATTGCCCCCGAGTATCCCAGCGTAGCCCTGGATTACCTGTTCGTGGATAATGCGGCCATGCAGATCATTCTGAACCCGCGTCAGTTCGATGTTATCCTGACGGAAAATATGTTCGGTGATATTATTTCCGACGAGGCTTCGGTTATTGCGGGCTCCCTAGGGCTGCTGCCCTCCGCTTCGGTTGGCGATGGAGCAGCGCTGTTCGAGCCCATCCACGGCTCTTACCCCCAGGCTAAGGGTAAAGGCATTGCCAACCCCATTGCAACCATTCTTTCGGCCGCCATGCTGCTCGACCACTTCGACTTGCAAGAAGAGGCCGACTGCGTGCGCGACGCCGTACAGCACGCTCTCGACCAGGAGGTAGTAACGCCCGAACTAAACTCCTCCACCCTGTACAGCACCGAGCAAGTAGGCAACTTCATTGCCTATAGCGTGCTGGACATTGCTGATTGTGAGGTGCACCGCAACAACATCAAGCTGGGCATGAGCACCATTATTTAAGAGAAAGTACCGGAGAGGGGTACGTTAGCCCAGGTAGTCGGCCTAATGCCGGCGGCCTGGGCTTTCTTCTTGCGGGCATTACACCGCCCTGGTCTTACCGCTTCACCCGGCCGCGCCTACGCTTCACCCGGCTTTGACTAGAACCAGAGGGACCTATTTCAGATGTTTGACGCAGTTACTTGCTCGTCCTACCGTATCCCTACTGTGTCATGACTGCCTTCCGCTACTTTTCCCTACGCGTCCTATTCGTTTGCTTTTTGCTTCTGACTGGGGCTGCGTCGGCGTCTGCCCAACACAAGCTGGCGCCACCTACGTCTACCACCTGCTCACTTCCGACTCGGTGCGGCTGTTTGTGCGGGTAGCGGGGCAAGGCACGCCGTGCGTGTTTGTGCACGGAGGGCCTGGGGCAGGCAGCTACTCTTTTGAGAAGCTGGGCGGCAACCGGCTGGAAGCACAGCTGCGCATGATATACATTGACCAGCGCGGCAGTGGACGCTCAGCTAGCTCGCCACGAAAAGATTACTCCGTGGCCCGCATGGTGCAGGACCTAGAGGAGCTGCGCCAGCACCTTGGCTTAGAAAGGTGGGTAGTGATGTCGCACTCCTTTGGCGGCACCATTGCCACGGCCTACGCTACCCAGCACCCCGCGCGGGTGCAGGCGCTGGTACTGGTGAACAGTGTGCTTAACCCGCCCGCAAGCCTGGAAAGCATGCTGCACTATGGCACCTCCCTGCTACCTACTGCGGAGCAGCCCAACGCTAGTATCCCCATGATGCAGCGCTTTGGTATGGTAATGGGAGCCTTGCAGCGGCGGCAAGTGGCCTACCAGCTTCAGTATTCCACCGACTCGTTGGCGGCCCGCGCCAGCCGCGTAGTCCGCGCCGTGCCCGCCAACCAGGACTTTGCTACCCAAGTATTCAGCGGGCAGCTACCCGATTACGGCCAGGACTACGGTCCTGCTACCGCTCAGCTGTCCATGCCTGCGCTGGTTATCCTCGGACAGGACGACCGCACGACGGGCACCACGCCCCAGTCGTTCCGGTTTCCTCGGCAGCAGGTGGTAGTGCTACCCGGCAAGCACTACTCCTTTCTGGAGCAACCCGCTCGGTTTCAGCAAGTGGTCAGTAGCTTCGTGCAAACGCTTTCCCGCTAGCCGTCCTGCCTCATGCCCGCATCTACCCCACCCGAGCCCCCGCGCCCCATCCGCCTGAACGACCGGCTGTTTCTGCTGGTTGGCATTCCGGTTATGGCCTTGCTGGCACTGTTGCCCCGGGGGCTGCTGAGCATAACATCGGCGTGGCAGGTGGTGGTAGCGTGGCTGATTTCGCTAGTATTTACTACCGTGTTCTGGGTTCTGGGCCGCACGCTGTGGCTGCAGCTATTCCGGCGCTTCCCCAGCATGAGCCAAACCCACAAGCGCCTATGGCTGCTGGGGCTCGGTAGCCTTGTGATTACTATGGGTGCCACGGCCGTACTCCTCATAACAACCAACAAGCTGATGGGCGGTAGTGGAGAGCTACCCTTTCCGGATTTGCTGCGCGAATTTGGCCTCAACCTCATCCCAACCGTCATTGTTCAGCTGGTGTACGAAAGCTCCAACTATTTCCGGCAGTGGGCAGAAAACGTACGCCGGGCCGAGCAACTCCAAAGTGCCGGGGTTCAAAGTCAGCTCGAGGCTTTGCAGAGCCAGCTTGATCCGCACTTCCTGTTCAATAACCTGAATACCCTTTCGGCCCTCATTGAGCCGGAGAATGAGCCAGCGCAGCAGTTTGTAGAGCAGCTCTCCGATGTGTACCGCTACGTGCTTCTCACCCGCGACAAGACCACCGTTTCGCTGGCCGAGGAACTGGCCTTCGTAGATACGTTTCTGGCCTTGCACAAGGCGCGGTTTCGCGACAATCTGCGGGTGGTACGGGCCGTGCCAACGGCGGCACTACCCTTGCGAGTAGCTCCTCTGAGCGTACAGCTGCTCGTAGAAAATGCCCTCAAGCACAACGTAGCCTCCCAACAGCATCCGCTCGAACTACGCCTTACCGCCGACCTGGCGGGTGGCTATGTTGCCGTGGAAAATACGTTGCGCCCGCGCACAGCGGGCTTGGCCCCTGGCACTGGCACCGGCCTCCGCAACGTGCGCCACCGCTACCATTTACTGCAAGCACCCCAGCCAGTAGAAGTCAGCGAAGGCAACGGCTGGTTTCGGGTGCAGTTGCCGTTGCTGCCGCCGTCTTAGAATACGTATCCCTTTATTCTTTGCCCTATGAAACCTCTTCTCGTACTCCTGGTATCGTTTGGCGTGCTAGTGGGCGGCACGCATCTTTTCCAAGGACAAGCCGATTTTATACTGGCGGGCAATGGTGCCATGGCGGCCATGTTAGCTTTCACCGCAATAGGGCATTTCGCTTTCACCCAGGGCATGATGCGGATGTTGCCGGAGTTCCTGCCAGCTAAAAGGGCGTGGGTATACGTGACTGGAGTGCTAGAAATTGCGGCGGCTATTGGCCTATTGGTGCCCGCACTCCGCGTAGGAACTGCGGGCTGCCTGCTTGTCTTCTTCCTCCTAATTCTGCCAGCCAATATCTTGGCTGCCCGCCGAAACCTTAACTATCAGACTGGCGCTACTGATGGCCCCGGCCCTGCTTACCTCTGGTTTCGGGTTCCGCTCCAGTTGTTCTTCATGGCCTGGGCGTGGTACTTTGGCTGGTACCTGCCCGTAGTATAGTTTTCCCGAGTTCGGAAAAACGGTGTTTTTCCTTTACACATTGCTTTTATGTCCATACAGTCTGTCCACGTTCCACTGGTTATTCTTGGTAGTGCCCGCTCCGACGGCGACACACAGCAATGGGTTGCGAAGGTGCTTGCCGACGTTCCGCATACCGTAGTAGATTTACTGAAGTGGCCCATAGCGCCCTACAGTTACCCCCACGACTATCCCACCGAAGACACTTTCCTGCGCCTCACCGACCTCATGCTTCAGCATCCGGTTGTGGTATTTGCTACGCCAGTTTATTGGTACAGCATGAGCGGGAGAATGAAGAACTTTTTTGACCGGCTCACCGACCTGGTGGAAGAGCCACACAAGCAACTAGGCCGACAGTTGGCCGGCAAGCATGCCTTCCTGCTGGCGACGGGCTCCGATGAGGAGTGGCCCGAGGGATTTGAGGAGCCATTTCGGCGCACGGCCGAGTACTTCGATATGCACTTTGAAGGCAGCTTGTACCACTCCTCAAAACTGCCGTTTCCCACGGAGGCCGCTCACCAATTTGCTCAGCACATCAACCGCTGCTGTCAGCAGACACGGTAGCGCGCCCATACTCCACCATCTCGCTTTTCACCCGTTCTCCATCTGATGACCGTTCTGCTGCTCGAAGATGAATACCCGGCCGCCGAGCGGCTCCAACGCCTGCTCCTGCAAGCCGCACCCGAGGCCCGCGTGCTAGCGGTGCTCGACAGCGTAAGCAGTGCCGTGTACTGGCTGAGCACTAACCCGGCCCCCGACCTGATCCTCTCCGACATTCAGCTAGCCGATGGGTTGAGCCTGGAAATCTTCGATCAGCTCATCGTGCGCAGTCCTGTCATCTTCACTACCGCCTACGACGCTTACGCCATTCGGGCCTTTAAAGCTAATAGCGTGGACTACCTGCTGAAACCCGTGAAACTGGCCGAGCTACAAGCGGCCCTCGCCAAGCTGCGCGAGTGGCGCGCCGTACCGGAGGCGGCCAGCACGCCACCGGCGGCCGAATCGGCTGAGCGCTTGGAGCGCCTGCTGGATGCTCTGCCCCGCCCCGACCGCCAATACAAGACTCGTTTTCTGGTGCGTAGCGGCGAGCAGCTACTACCCGTAGCGGCTAACCAGGTAGCCTGGTTTCAGAGCCGCCACGAAACCACTACCCTCGCCACCGCCGACAACCGTCGTTTCGTGGTAGACTACACCCTAGAGCAGCTTGAAAACCTGCTGGACCCCGCACAGTTCTTCCGGCTCAACCGCCAGTTCATTGCCCAGCTACCCGCCGTGCAGCGCCTGCACCCGCACTTCAACGGCAAGCTGCTGCTGGACCTGCACCCCGCCCCCAGTGAGGAAGTGCTGGTAAGCCGCGAGAAGGCCGCAGCGGTGAAAAGCTGGCTGGAAGGGTAATATCATACGGCTATGAAATCTTCCCGGGCTTGGTTTTCTGTTACTGTTTCGTGCTTGCTAGGGGGTTGTCAGTCAAATGCTACTTCTCCGGCTACCTCAATACCAGTTACTAAAGCAGGAAGCCTTAAGGTATTAGAAGGCACTTGGGTTGGGCACACAGAAAGTGGCTTTACGCTTCTTAAGATTGATTCTGACTCGACTGGCACATATACCGGCTACATAGATCGGGAAAAGAAGACTGGGAAAGACGCCCGAATACCTAGGCACTGGCTTTATGAATCACCTATTCGGGTGAAATATGTAGCTCTCAACCAAGAGCCTAATGTGTTCATCGAGACACAACGCTTTCGTTTTGACTATGCTTTGAGGGGTGATACCCTACAAGAAATTGACAAAATGGGCTTACAGGGCACCCTGGTGCGCGTAAAACCTGAACAGCAGTAGCTTTACCGATCCAGCCAGGCCTTGAACGCCGACACTTTCTCGCGGCTCACCAGCACGGTATCGTTGTCGGGGGCGGTGGGTTTGAGGATGGTTTGGAGGCGGGAGTTGGTGTAGTAGATGATGTCGTGGATGGCTTCGGCGTGAGCCAGGTAGGCGCGGTTGAGGCGGAAGAACTCGGTGGGGTCGAGCATGCCTTCCAATTGCTCCAGGGTGTAATCAACCACAAACTTGCGGCCCTCATGGGTGTGCAGCAGGGTCACTTTTTCGAGGCTGGCGAAGTAGGCAATCTGCTCCACCGGGATGGCCTTCAGGTGCTCCCCCACCCGCACCACAAAGCGCGACTTGTACTCTTTAGTCGGCTGGGCCTGGCGTAGCACCTGGGCCAGCAGGTTGGCATCGAAGGCGGGGGTAGCAGCTCGGCGCTGGCGCTCCAGCTTAGCCAGGGCCGCCGCGAGTTCTTCGGGGTCGATGGGCTTGAGCAAGTAGTCGACGCTGTTGACCTTAAAAGCGCGCAGGGCGTACTTGTCGTAGGCCGTGGTGAAGATGACAGGACTGGTAATTTCTAGGCGTTCGAACAGCTCGAAGCTTAACCCATCTGCCAGGTGAATGTCCAGAAACAGCACATCGGGCGCGGGGCGAAGGCCTCGCAGCAAGGCCTCCGCTTCCGCCACCGACTCTGCCGTGCCAACCACGTCCACCGGCTGGGGCTGCTTGCGCAGGAGCTCCGTCAGGCGACGGACGGCCAGGGGCTCGTCTTCAATAAGCAGGGCGCGCAGTGGAGCAGTAGAGGTGAAGGCCATAGACGAAAATGTAGTATGTTTCTCTTGCATTGAAAACCCAGGGATGTAGCCAGCTTACTAGTGCAGTTCTAGCACGGGTAGCACCACCCAAAAATCCGTTTCGGTCTGTTCTACGCGCACGGGTTGGCTGGTAAGAAAGGCGTAGCGGGCTTGTAGATTCTTAAGGCCCAGCCCCGTGGATTCTCCTTCGGGTAAGCGCCGGGGGCGGCGGTTGTTGCGCACTGTAAGTGTGCGGGCATCCTGGTCCAGCTCAACGCGGATACGAAGTGGGTCGCGCTGGGAGGTGGCATTGTGCTTGATCGCATTTTCTAGGAGCAGCTGCACGGCCAGCGGTGGCACCAGCAGGGTTTCCAGTGCGGCAGCCGGAAGGCTCATTTCTACCTGCACGCCCTCACCAAGGCGGGTTTGTTGCAGGTAGAGGTAGGCTTCGGCAAACCGTATTTCCTCCCCAAGCGGCACCACTTCCTGCTCCTGGCTATCGAGCACGTAGCGGTACACCTGACTAAGCTGCCGAATAAAGCGTGACGCGCGCGCCGGGTCATTTTCCTCCACCAGCGAGGTCAGGGCATTCAGAGCGTTGAAGAGGAAGTGCGGGTCTAGCTGGCGGCGCAGGGAGTCGGCCTGGGCCTGGGCATTTTCCTTTTGCAGGCGCTCGGCCTGGGTAGTGGCATCGCGCCAGCTCAGTAAAAATGAGCGGCTGTGCAGAAACAACGACACTACTACGGTAATCAGCAGGGGCATGACGAAGGGCCGCCAGGTAATGGAGCTTAGGGGCCGATGGTGGTACCATACATTAAAGCCCGTCGTGACGATGAGAATTACAATGAGCGACAGTACCAACGACATGGAAAGCGTAATCAGAAAGCGCTTGATAGGCTGAATGGTCCAGTCGACGCGGCGGTTCAGCCATTCGCTCGGAAAGCCGTTGGCCAGCCACAAGCCAGTAGTGTAGAAGAAGTTGTACCCGAAGGTGACTAGAAAATCCTCGCTCATCACGGAGCAGCCCCGGCAGAACACAAAGCTCATCACCACCGACAAAGCCAGCATCAGGCCCAGCATGAACACCCACTTGCGGTGGGGGTAGTGCCGCCCTAGGGTGGTAAGGGACTTTTTCCGGGCGCTCAGCTCATCGTCTGAGGTGAGAGCCGGGCGCTGCGAGGAAAGGGCTGATTCAAGCATAAAAGGAGCCGCCAACGGGCAGGTAAATCAAGCGAAAAGATATCAACTCAACTACTACTTCGCAAAAGACGCCGGGCAGCCAAGAAGGCACGCTTACGGCAGGTGCACGACTTACATGATGCGCTGCGGCAGCCGGCGGCACTCAGCCGAAAACCAGGCGGGTAGTTTCGGCTGGGCCCGCCGGCTGCCGTGGTACTTCCCGGCCGCCCCGGCTAGTTAGCCGAAGCCGTTTCGTAGCTTTTCAGACGGCCGTTTACTTGCCGCTCGCCCCAGTTGGGTGCCAGCACCGAAGCTGGCTTGAAGGCAGTAAAGCGGGTTTTGGCTTCCTGAAAAAGTGGCTTGGCTACGTCGGCCCCACCGCCGAACATGGAAGGCGTGTAGTACACGTTGTTGGCTTGCACCAAGTAAATGCGGGGGTTGGCGACGTTGATTTTCTTGGCCTGAGCCAGCGTTTCGGTCACCATTTTCGAGTATTTCATGGAGCGCAGCATGGGCGAAATGCTTAGGCGAGCCTGGTAGATGTAGGCCTGTACCACCAGGAGTTCCGATTCTTCCCCGCCCAGCTTGCGGGCCTGGGCCAAAGCAGCTTCGGCCTGATCGAGGTACTTGTCCTTCACATCGTCCTCTTCCTTGCTTACAAAGGCTGTAATAACGCGGGCATAGGCCTGGTAATAGCGGGGCAACCAGTCTTGGGGGGCTACCGTAGCCGCGCGCTCCAACTTGGCATCGGCCTGCTTTAACTTAGCTGGGTCGCCGGTGCTCATCAGGTCCTGAATGGTAGCGGCCATCATGCTGGTGTAGGCTTCGGCTTGGGTAGTGGACGCGGGGGTAGCAACGCGCTGCTGCGCTACTGCGGCGAAGGAGGAGAAGGAGGCAGCTACCAGGGCGAGGGTGAACAGGGCTTTTTTCATGACGAGGAAAGGTTTGTGGTGGTTGATGATTCAAAGGTGGCCCCCTCCTGCCCCGAAAGAAATTTGCCGTTACCGAACCGTCGGATTTACTGGATGAAGCGTAGCCGGCAGCTACCAGACGAAAATTACTACCCCTTATTCCCTTTCCTCGCCGCCTTTACCCAACCGAAAACAGCACGCGCCACCGCTGCGTAGCGGTGGCGCGTGCTGTTTTCCCTACCCTCTGGCTAGCCTCAACCGGGCCGAGGCAAGCGGGTACTAACGAGTTGGTTCCGTTATGCCGATGATGACGCCGAAGTCTCCGTCTGTCTGGGTCCATTGCTTCTCAGGCAGGTAGGTGCGCGACACAAACCCATCGAGGTAAAGAGCCGTCTGGCAGCCCTGCCGCTGGAAATACATGGCGAAATCGTAGAAGCTGACTTTCTCCTTCGACATGGCAAACAGCGCATCGCCATTGGGCAGTAGCCCTACCCCACTGCGGATATGCAGGTTGGCGGAGTGCGGCTTGAAGGCCGGGTGCACTCGCCCATTCAGTACCAGCAGCGGCCCCGACTGCGTGGCATAGTGCACCTGTGGCACCTTGGAAAATGCTGTGGTGGAAACAATGCCGGGCTGCCCGTCGGCCGTCAGATAGAACACGCCGTTTGGCTTCAGGTAAAAGTTACCCACCCCCTGGGCCGCATCCAAAGGGGTGCGCACTACCCCTTGCTCTAGCAGCAACCCCAGCGGAATATTCCCGGTCTTGTACATGCCGCCATTAGTTGCAAACAGGAGCCGCTGCCCATGGGCCGCCAGCCACTCTCGGAGCCGCCGAATGCTACGAAACTTTTCACCCCGCTCATCTTGCCAATATAGGCGTACTGTCAGTTGGCGTGGGTTTACTTGGTAACTAATGTAGTGGTCGGTGGCAGGAGCAGAAGATGAACTGCTTTTTCCGCACTGCGCCATACCTAAAACCCCGAGCCCGGTCACCCATAGAAGCAGGCGGCCGGGCTTGGGGTGCTGACTATCCCAGAATGTTTTCCAACGCATGAGTAAAGTAAATACAGCGGCAACTTACGCCCCTACTTTCTACCGCACGCTCCTACTGACTACAAGAACCGGAGTTAGAATAATGCAGGTCTCTACTCCGGCCGCTCGTTCACATCGGCGGCGCGGTTTTTATTGATTGAGATGAACAGAGCCACGAACAGCATGCGAGGCGCAGTAGGAGTTACGGCTACGCGGTTGTAGCTGCCTACCTCATTAGGCTGGGATGCGTAGCGGTAGCCATAGATGTTCTGGCGGCCCAGCACATTGGTAGCGGCTACGTGCACAATGGTGTACTGCCCAAATAAGCTGGTGATGTAGCTCGCATTCAGGCTCAGGTCCTGGTAGGTGGGTAGCATACCCTGGTTGTAGCCGTGCTCGGGGCCGTTCAGGTCGTTATAGCGACGGGGGCTGCCGTAGCTGTAGGTAGCGCCCAGCAGCGTATGCAGGCGCCCTACCCAGTATTTCCCTACTACCGACATATTGTGGCGGGCAGCAAACGTAGGCACGGCTGCTACTGGGTCTTGGCGATACTGACGCTTGGTGTCCAGAAAGCCGTAGCTGAAGTAATATTCCAGGTTTTTGATGCTTTTACGGTCGCGCCAGAGCACATCCAGGCCGCGGGCGTAGCCGGTGCCGCCGTTGTTGTAAGCAGCAGCCTTGCGAGGGTGCTGGCCATCGTAGCGGGTAAGGTGAGCGTACGTTTTGTAGTAGGCTTCTACTTGCAGCAGTTGCTGGTCGTGGGTGTATTGGTAGGTGAGCACCGAGTGGGTAGCCTGCTCGAAGCGCAGGGCGGGTTGCACCAGCAGCAAAGCATTGTCGGGGGTTTGGTAGAAGCGGCCATAAGCGCCCGACAGAGAACTGCGCTCTGTGGTTTGGTAGGCTAGCGCCACGCGAGGGGCCGCATTCCAGCGGTTCAGCAGCGCCGAATACTCGGCCCGACCACCTACCCGCCCCGCCAGCCGGTCGCTGAGCTGAAAGTCTGATTCGGCAAAAACGGCGGTTCGTTTCTCCAGAAAATCGGCGGTATACACTGGTGCTTGTGCGGCATGCGGCTGCACTTGCTGGGTTACGTGTTGTGCGAGGCCTTCGGCTCCTACTTTCACATTCCAGCGGGTCGCCGCCGAGTCGTTGATAAGCACTACGCGGCCTACGAGGGCTTGCTCTAGGGTGTGCAGGCGCACGGTGTCGGGGGCCACGTGCTGGTGGTCTTGGCTGATGCTACCCCCGTTTGCAGGCTCCACCCCCGGCGCAAGGGGCTGCGAAACGTAGTATTGAGGAAGCCATTGCCGTTGCGCATGGCTACCGTTTGCCGGCCCGCGGGCTCGGGGCTGGGCTGCCCAATGGTGAATTGCTGCTGGCTCCAGGTGCCATACACCTTTAGCATGCCCACTTGTCCGGTTTGGTGGCGCAAACTCAGGGAAGTACTTAATCCGCGCGGCGCCTGCAGCCACGTCACATTTTGCGGCACGAGGCGCTGGTATGGCGCGAGGTTGGTGTAGTCGAGGGTGGCAGCTAGAGACGTCCGTTTCCAGCGCTGAGTCCGCGAGGCACCGAGAAACAAGGAGCTAACCGACAAGCCCGTTTGCATTTCGGGGGCCAGGTCCGTGGAGTTCAGCAGCAGCACCCCCGACAGCGCCTGCCCGTACAGGGCCGAGTAGCCGCCCGTGCTAAACACAGTACCCCGAAACAAGCTGGGCGAAAACCGCCCCCTGGCTGGTACGGCGGCCACCGTGGCATTGTAAGGGTTTTGCACCGGCAGCCCATCCATGTACACTTTAGTTTCGGTAGCGGCCCCTCCCCGCACAAACAGCATTCCATCTTCTCCTACCCGGGTGGTGCCGGGCAACGTGTTGAATGCGGCAGCCACATCAGCCAGGCGCCCGCGGTGGTTTGGATGTCGCGGGTGTTAAGCGCGGCCGAGCGGTGCTCGTCGCTGGCCTCGAAGGCACCTGCCGTAACCACCACCGACCCCAAAGCGTGCGGAGTGCTCTGTAGCACTAGCTCTAGGCGGGCAGGTGCGCCACCCAGGGTTATGGGGCGCTCAACGGTCAGGAAGCCAAGTAAGCTGGCTTGGAGCACGTAGTTGCCAGCCGCTTGCTGAGTTTCTATGCGAAATCGGCCCAGAGAATCCGTGCTGGCACCGTCGAAGGTTGCTTTCAGGAAGACGTTGACTCCGGGCAGAGGCTGCCCCGCCTTATCACGGACGGTGCCAGTGAGCAAGAGTGTAGATTGGGCCAGCAGGCTTACGGTTGAAACCAACAGCAGGAGGCACAGGAGGAACAGACGTTTCATGGAAGTAGCGGCGTAGTGACAAGCCAAAAGTGGCTCGCGACTAAGGCGCCTGAAACTTGTTCTTACTGAAGTGTCGAATAAGGTAGATGAAGTGCTTCCGCGGCGCTACACCACCTCAGCAGCACCACTGGCACCGCTTTAAACAGACCATTTCGCACCGGGTGAAAACGCACGCCCTTCACCAATGCCTCGGCGCTGGTTACTACTAGGCCTCCTAGAAAAACCGCAGCAGCCACCCCACCATTTTCTTTACCTGGGCGGTGTAGGGCGGGTACAGCGCTTTCATGGCCGTGCGCCCCACACGCTGCTTCAGCACCGATTTCTCATTGCTGAAGCTAAGAAAGCCCGCGTGCCCGTGCGCCCGGCCCAGGCCGCTATTGCCAAGCCCTCCGAAGGGCAAGTCGGGGTGGGCGAGGTGCAGGATGGTTTCGTTGACGCAGGCGCCACCCGCCGGAATGTTCTGAAGTAGGTAGCGCTGGTTGTCGGCGCTTTGGGAGAAAACGTACAAAGCCAACGGGCGCGGCCGGGCATTCACCTCATCAACGGCACCCATGAGCGTGCGGAAGGTGCGCACGGGTAGCAGAGGCCCAAAAATCTCCTCCTGCATAATGCGGCTGGTGGGAGCTACGTCCGTTAGCACAGTGGGCTCAATAAATTGCTGCTCCGCATCTACTAGGCCGCCCAAGGCAATAGTGGCCCCGTGCACCTGGGCGTCTTCCAGCAGGCCGGCTACTCTCCGAAAATGTCCCTGGTTTACAATGCGAGCGTAGGACGCTGAGGCAGCCACGCCTTCCCCGGCAGGGTCATAGAAGCGAGTTATGACAGCCTGAATTTCTTTCAGTAGCTGTTCCTGCACCGCTTCGTGCACTAGCAGATAGTCGGGCGCCACGCAGGTTTGGCCGGCATTAATGCCCTTGCCCCACACTATTTTCTCGGCGGCATCCCGCAAGTCGGCAGTTTCATCTACTAAAGCAGGGCTTTTACCCCCGAGTTCCAGGGTTACGCTGGTCAGGTGCTCGGCGGCGGCTCGCATTACAATCTTCCCCACTTGGGGGCTACCTGTAAAGAAGATGTGGTTGAACGGCAAAGCCAGCAGGTGCGTGGCCGTTTCCTTGTCGCCTTCCACTACGGTTACTTCGGCGGGATCGAAGATTTCCTGACACATTCGGGCTAGCAAGGCGGCTACCGTGGGCGTCATCTCCGAGGGCTTGATGATGCAGGCATTGCCCGCCGCCAGCGCCGAAATCAGTGGGTCAATGGCCAAGTAGAAGGGATAATTCCAGGGCGCAATTAGCAAGCACACCCCCTTGGGCTCGTACTGCACCCAGCCCCGGGTACCCACCAACGACATGGGCGTGCCCACCTTAGTGGGCTGGGTCCACTGCTTTAGGTGGCGCAGGGTGTGCTTAATCTCCATCTGCGACGACCATATTTCGGTTACGTCGGTTTCGGCGGCGGGCTTGCGGAAGTCGGCATAGAGGGCCTGCTGAATGGCCGCGCGGTTTTCCTCCAGCCAGTGGCTGAGTTTGCGCAGACGGGCAGCCCGCGGCTCCCACCCTTCCTTGCGTAGGGCCTCGGCACGCGCCTGCTGCCGGGCAAACACTTGGCCGATGAACGTGGCGTCGTTGGTAGATGTGGAAGCGGAAGTGGTGGGGTTCATAGAGGCAGGGTGAAATACCATTCGCTAATTTTAATATTATCTAACCCATTTCTACTCAGATGCCCCATCTTTACAGTGCCGAAGCCCCCCCAGCCTGTTTGGTTATCGGAAACGGCCGAAGTCTCTAAGCAGACGCAACGAACTATGCATCATGTCAGTCAGCGAATCCGAGAGCTGCTAGAGTTGCTAGCTACCCACTGGCCTGCTTTTTCAGAAATGGAATTGGAGTATACGCCAGCGCCCGGCAAATGGTCCCGAAAAGAGACCTTGGGCCACCTTATTGACTCGGCCACGAACAACCACCTGCGGTTTGTGCAAAGCCAGACCATGCCAGAGCCCTTGCTCGTGGTGCCCTATCCCCAGGAACAATGGGTGCGTTTGTCTCGGTACCAGCACACGCCTTCCGCCGATTTGCTTCACCTCTGGCAGCTCTACAACCAGCAGCTAGCTCGCCTGCTTGAGAACCTGCCCGCTGCCGCCGCCTCGCACCGCTGCGAGTTCGACAACGGCTACGGCGTATCATTGCAGTGGCTGGCGGAAGATTACGCCGTGCATATGGAGCACCACATTCAGCACATTCTGAGCCGGGTTTAAACCAGTAACTTACCGCAGCAAAGTAGGATAGTTCTTAGCAGGCAGAAAAGTTGAGCCCAGGGCGGCACTATTTCAAGGCTGAATTGCGTTTAGGAAGCTTGTGTTTTGCTTTCTGATGCGTAGTACCTTCTCGATTTCTAGTGCCCGGCGCGGACGCGCAGCCCGGTTGTTGTGTTTACTGAGTGTTTTTCTTGTTGCTGGTGGCAGTGCCCAGGCCCAGAAGTTGGCCCCGCCCGTGCGGTTTCGGCAAGTAGCTCCCGATGTGTTTGTTCACACCTCCTACCACAAGTCTGCGGGTACTACCGCACCCGTAGCGGCTAACGGCCTCATTGTGCGGACCAGCACGGGGGCCCTGCTCGTGGATACCGGCTGGAACTCCGACCAAACTCTGCAAATTCTGCGCTGGGTAGCCGATAGTTTGCACCAGCACGTGCGCATGGCCGTTGTTACCCACGCCCATGAAGACCGCCTGGGTGGTATTGCGGCGCTGCGGGCCAATCACATCCGCGTGCTAGGGAGTCCGCTTACGGCCAAGCTTGCCTTGGCGCAGCAGCTTGATGCTCCTACCCCATCCATTCAGCCTTACACGCTTATTCGGGCGGGCCGCACCCGGTTGGAAGTGTTCTTCCCCGGTCCGGGTCATGCTCCCGACAATGTAGTGGTGTGGCTTCCGCGCCAGCGGGTGTTGTTTGGCGGTAGCTGCTCAAGGATGTTACTGCCACCACCCTCGGCAACATTGCCGACGCCGACTTGAAGCAGTGGCCAGCGGCCGTGCGCAAGGTAGCAACCCACTACCCCAAGGCGCAGGTGGTAGTGCCCGGCAATGGCGCCCCGGGGCCCCGAGCTGTTTACGCACACGCTTCGGCTGCTTCGGCCCGGTAGCAACCCCCAGACCCGTACTGCCCTGAATAGCAAGTAGCCCCTCTAGCTTCGTCCCTCCAACGAAACGACCCGAGCTCAGCAGCCACCTGCTGAGCTCGGGTCGTTTCGTTGGAGGAGTAGCACGAACTATTAGCTAGCCTTAGCTGCTTGGCGCTGATTGCTCACTTTGGTTTTCTTTTTGCTGCCGCTCTTCTGCTTCTTGAGGTAGGCCGTGGCCTCATTGTACGCGTCCGATTTGCGCTCGGCCTTGGTTTGCACCTCTTTATAGTAACGGACGGCGCGTTCCGGGTCCTTCTGCTTCTGCGCAATACGAGCCAAATTCAGCAAAGAATACAGATAGAAACCCTGCTTGGTGTCGCCGGTGCTTTCCGAGAATACCACGCAACGCTGGTAGTAGTCTTGGGCTTTCACCAAGTCGGCCCGCTGAATCTGCATAATGCTGCCGAGGAAGTAGGTAGCATAGCGCCCGCTAATGCCCTCGTAGCCGGGCATGCCGCGGTTTAGCTTGTCGAGTATATCGAGGCTTACCCGCTCGCACTCTGCCAACTCGCCCTTCTGGTAACACATGAGGGCATAGAAGCGCTGGAAGTAACCGTTATCGGGGTAGGTAAGCGCCATTTGGCGGGCCACCGGAAACGCTTCGTCGGGCTTGTTTTCCTGATTTTGCAGAATTTTCATCAGAAACACCTTCGACTCGTTGGCGGTGTAGAAACCGTTCTGGGCTACGCTACGCAACTGTTGTAAGCCCAGCTGGCGGTTACCCTTCGGGAAAAACAGCAGCACAGGTTTGAGTAGCGGATAGTTATCCGAAATCCAAACGGCGTAGTAGTTGATGAGCGCCTGCCCAAACATAAACTCGGGGCTGAGGCCGTTGGCTCCTGGCTTTTCTCTAGGTAGTCGAGGGCGCGCTTGCTAGACAGGGTAGCCTTGCGCCAATTGTGGCGCTCTGCGTTGAGGCGCGCATCAAAGCCATAGGCGGCCGAGAGGAAAAAGCAGGCCTCGTAGTTTCTGGAATCTTGCCCGTACTGGCGCTCGGCCTTGGTAATGGCCGTATCCATGTAGGCGAAGAAAGTCTTATCGTACTGCTCGGTGGTGATGTTAGTGGGCATAATCTTCCACCACGTATTCAGCCCCAGCAAAAAGTACGGCATGGGGTGGTTGGGGTAGCGCCGTCGCAGAGAACGGAATTGCTTCTCCGACTTGTCGTACTTGAAGTTGTAGAGGTTTTGAATAGCGCCCTCCAGCTCCGTTTGAATATCCTTGTCGAGCAGCAGCCAGCCTTTGGTATCTACCGCATTGGGGGCAATATCCACGTTGCTGAGATCCACCTGGCGGGCGGGCTCGGGGTTAGTAGGAGTGGGCTGCTGCGCATAGGCACTAAGCCCAAATAGCAGCAGGTAGCAGAATAAGAGATGACGCATCATTAACTACTTGAACCCTTAATGTTAGGGAAAAGGTCGGAGTTGTACGGCTATCAGACCGAATTGATATGGCTAACCAGAGGGGAAGCTGCGCTGTTCAGCTTCATCTGCGCGCTACTCAACGCAGGATTTTATAAAAAAGCTACTTACTATCAGGCAATAACGACTTTTTCCGAGTTAGCTGTACTACTGCCCATTTTGGCGCTCCTATTTTTCTCAAACCAGCCCGGGACACGGCTGGTTCACCGACGCAAAAACAAGGGTGGCCTAGGCACAAAAAAAAGAGGCTGAAGCTCCCACAGCCTCAACCTCTTTTAGCGTTTACCGGGCGCCAGAAGCATCCGGGAAACGGCCAGCGGCTTAAATTCCCACCCAAAGCCGCTGGATATATATGCTACCAACCCCTAGGGGCGAGCAGCCGACTGGCTTTTTTGCAGCCAGCTAAATGCGTTAAACTGCCCTGCTGTCAAAATACGGGCCATATTTTCAGTGTAGCGCTCTTCTACCTGGACCCGGGCCGGACGCGCAGCTAGTGCACCATCTACGTGGGCGGCCAGCATTTCGGGCGCCGCAGCCAGCGAATCAAGCTGCTGTAGGTACTGCTGGGTGCACTGCCGCACGGCGGCGCGCTGGTTGCGGCGCAAGCTTAGGGCATGCGTCAGGTAGGCGCTCATGTGCGTGCTGCGCTCGGTTACGGTTTCGGTGGCCACCGGCCGCGCGGGGCGGGCCGTACTCCGCCCCATGGGTGCCCCGGCAAGCAGAATAAGCAGCAGGACGAAGGCTTGGGAGTACGTGCGTAACAAAGTCATAAGGGCATGCAAAATGGTAGTGCAAGGTCGGAAGAACCAGGGGGCGCTACCACCACTTGATTGGCTTGTTCCGGTGCTGTGTTGACTATTCATATTATCTGTGCGTATCTTGCTTGTAAGTCTGGCACTACCACCCCGCATGAAGCTCCAATTCGAACCCATCCAGCCCACTATTGACAGCTCCTTTACGCTGTTACACTACACTGAGGTTCAACAAGGTGGGCTTTTGTGGCATTATCACCCCGAGTACGAGTTGGTGTACATCCCCAAGGGCACCGGGCGCCGCCACATTGGGCAGCACATCTCCCGCTTCGAGGATGGTGAGCTCGTGCTGATTGGCCCTGATTTGCCCCATCTGACCTTTAGCTACGGTAAGCCGGCTGGAGTGCCTTTTGAAGAAATTGTGGTGCAACTGCGGGCCGATTTTCTGGGCGAATCGTTTTGGCAGCGCCCCGAGCTGGCCGACATTCGCCACCTGCTGGCGCGCTCCCACGAGGGCTTGTCGTTTGGGGGCAGCACGCGGGCAGCCATCGGCCAAGATTTGCGCCAGCTCTTGCACGAGCCGCCCTTTGCGCGCCTGCTCACGCTGCTGCGCGTGATGCAAACCCTGGCCCAAGCGCCCGCCACCGATTGCACGCCCCTGCACGCGGGCCACGCCGGCTGGGGCGCCAGGGAAAGGAGCAGCAGCGCCTGAGCCGCGTGTACCAGTACATTGAGCAGCACTACCACCGCGCCTCCTTGTCGGTGCAGGAGGTAGCGGAAGTAGCCTACCTCTCGGTGCCAGCCTTCTGTCGCTACTTTCGTCAGATGACCCGCCTTACCCTCACCGACTTCCTGCAGGACTTTCGGGTAAGTCACGCTTGCCGTTTGCTGCTGGAAGAAGAAGAACTTTCGGTAACGGAGGTGTGCTACGCCACGGGTTTCAACAACGTGTCGCACTTCAATAAGACATTCCGACGCCATACCAATCAAAGTCCTACGGAATACCGCCGCCAGCGGCTGGCTCAGTAAGCGCACGGAAACATCAACTCGCGCGGGCGAATCGAAAAACAAGCATCAACGCATTCGGTTGGGACTCCCTATTCTGCGGTTTTAGCAGCCGCTAGGTTTGTTGAAGTAGTACTACGCACTGGCTGAACGTCTGCTAGTCGTTTGGGTGTTAGGCAGAAAATTTCTGTTTTCATCTATGACTGCTTTTTCGGCGGCCCGGGCTGTTTGGTGTGGGTTGTTGGTTTCGCTACTGCTTGTGCTGGTAGGAGCCGGGGGGCCAGGGCCACAGGTTCCCACCTTGGCGCTGCAAGCCGCTAAGCTTCCCTTCACGCCCACCCACTTCTACATAGCTACCATTCGCGACGAGCGGCCCAACCGTAGCGCCGTGGCGTGGCTAGTGCCAACTACTAGTAAGGCGGGCACCCCACTTGCGCCAGCTCGGCCCGTGGACCTGCAAGGGGGAGCCTTGCCCGCCATTCAGCAGTTTGTGCGGCAAAGTCTACCCCGCAACCCCGCCCTTCGGCCTGTTCAAATTCGGGTGCGGGAGTGCCGGGTGCAGGAAACGCCCGCCCCCGGTGGCTTGGTGGAAGGACGCATTGCAGTGGTTATGGCTTTCGACTACCAAACGCCCGACCGGGCCGTGTTTCTGACGGAATACCGCGGGGGGGCCCGCTACATGCGCTCCGCCACCGACTTGGCACCCGTAGAGCCTGCTTTGCGTCAATCATTGGCGGGGGGCCTCTCCTACCTCCAAGCCTGGATTAGCCAAGCTGCTACCCGCGACGTGCGCCTGGCTACGGCCGTCCATCCTACCTTCCGCTACGAAACTCGGCGGACCGAGCCCGACACCTTATTCTACGACGTGAAACGCCCCCTGGTCTGGTCGGATTTTACTGGTCAGCCCCGGCCGCGCGGTCAGTACGCCGCGGCGGTATTTCCCGGCTTTGCCTACCAAGGCCGCCCGCGGGTAGTAAATGGCGTGGTGCAGCTCGACTTGCAGCTGAGTATTTTTGTGGTGCGCAGCTCCTCCTGGGTAGCACCCGGCCAGCAAACCGATTTCAACCTCAACCATGAGCAGCGCCACTTTGACCTGGTGCGGCTGGTAGCCGAGCGGTTCCGGCGCAAAGCCACCCCCGACAGCCTGACGGTGGAAGACTATAACAGCATTCTGCAACTGCAATACCTCAAGTCTTTCACCGAAATGAACCACTTACAAGATCAGTACGACGCCGAAACCCACGGCGGCACCGATGTAGCAGCGCAGGAACGCTGGAACCACCGCATCGACGCGGAACTGCGCCAGTACGGTGTGAAATAACGCTAGCGGTCAAGCTACCCCCTATCGTCTGTCAGCAGAAAGCCCTGGGAGCTGGCTCCAACCATCTTGGTTGGAGCCAGCTCCCAGGGCTTTTCTTGGTGCCTATGGGTGGCTAGTTAGTCTTTTACTTTCCGCTCACCGTCATCGTCAACTTTTACTTTGCGGCCGCTGGCATATTTGGTTTTCCGCTCGCCGTCTTTATCTATTTTCACCTTGGTACCGTTGGCGTACTCAATTTTCACGTCGCCACCATCACGCTCATACTTCACAATGGCTGGGCCCCGACGACGGGCGGGTGCTGCCGTCTGGGTAGTGGTGGTAGTAGTGGTAGCAGTAGAAGCCGTGTAGGGCGTACCATCGTAGTAGGCCCCGCGGTTGGCGGCGTAGGTAGTGTACTGAGGCTCCGTCACGATGCTTTTCACCGAGCGGTCAGTCTCGTCGTTGATGCTACGCAGTGCGGCGTAACGGCCCGTAGTATCGCTGGTGTACTGGCTGTCCACTTCGTTGAGGCGGCGGCCACGGGTATAGTACGTTTTCTGGATGCGCGTTACCACTACCGTATCCGTCAGCTTCAGGTCATCGGCAATGCGAGAAGCCAGTTGGTCGGCCTCGGTGCGGTAAGCCGTTGAGTCGGTGCTGGTGGCGGGCACAGCGTCGTTTACTACCACGGCCGTGTCGGCCGAGGGGGTAGTAGCTGCATCTTCGGCGGCGGGCTTGTTTTGGCTGCAGGATGCTATTGCAACGCTGGCCGCGCACGAAAGGAAAAGCAAGGTCTTTTTCATGAGAGAAAAGTCAGAATTGGATATAGCCCGGAAGCTATGATTGCGCTGATACGGTGACGATAGCGCTAGGGTTGTGCTCCTCCCCTTGAGGCTACTAGGCTGCTACCAAAATGAAGCCCCACTATGGGTTTGCCTAGGTTTGGATGGTAGCTTTGCGAGGGCTGCTAACGGCCAAGCATGATGAGCGACAGGATAGTAGATGCGGCAGCGCAACGGGCCCGGGTGGCCATTGCGCTGTTCTTTTTTGTATCGGGGTTCGGGTTTGCCACCTGGGCCTCGCGGATTCCCACTATTCAGCAGCGCCTAGGATTGGACGAAGCCCAATTGGGCGGCGTGTTATTTGCTCTGCCGCTGGGGCTAATGCTCACGCTTCCTATTACGGGCTGGCTGCTGCAGCGCTTCAGCAGCCGACAGGTGATGATGGTAGGCGCCGTGCTTTATAATGCCGCGCTGGCCCTGCTGGGGTTTGCCCAGCACACGTGGCAGCTTGTAGCACTGCTATTTTGCTTTGGCTCGTCGCGCAACCTGCTCAACATTTCAGTGAATGCGCAATCGGTGGGGGTGCAGCGGCTTTACCCGCATTCCATCATCACTACCTTCCACGGGGTGTGGAGCGTGGCGGGTTTTGCGGCCGCCGCCGTGGGGTCGGGGCTGGTGCAGATGGGGGTGCTGCCCAACTACCACTTTGTGGGGGTGGCTGTAGTGCTTACGGCCGTGGCGGTGTACTTCTTTCCTAATACCCTTCCGCTGCCACCGGCCCAGGAGGAACGCAAGTCGGGATTTTCTCTGCCCGATAAGTCGCTGCTGAAGTTTGGAGTCATTTCCTTTGCCTGCATGGCCTGCGAGGGCACCATGTACGACTGGAGTGCTATCTACTTTCAGAAAGCAGCACACGTGCCCAAGGAAACGGCTACCCTAGGCTTTGCGGCCTACATGGTAGCCATAACTACCGGGCGCTTCGGGGGCGACTGGCTGGTAAGCCGCTTTGGGGTGAAGCCTATGCTACACTACAGTGGCCTTCTGATTACGGTGGGAATGAGCCTAGCGGCCCTAGTGCCCACGGCCCTGGGGGCGGGCGCGGGGTTTGTGCTGGTGGGGCTGGGCGTATCGTGCGTGGTACCGCTGGTATTTGGGCTGGTAGGGCGTACAACTACCTTAAACTCCGGGACAGCCATTGCAGGTATTTCGACCATCGGCTACTTCGGATTTCTGGTGGTGCCGCCCTTAGTAGGGTTTGTTGCGGAGGCGGCCAGCCTACGGTGGTCGTTTGGGCTGGTGGCGGTGCTGGGCGCAGTGCTGGTGCTGCTGGTGCGGTTGCTGCCCAACCCGGATGAGGAAGCGCCCGAAAAAATTCCGGCGAGCCGGGCAACGGTAGCGGCAGCGGCAGCATCTGAGGAGGTATAATGCCCTTGACTCCACCTTCTTACTTCTACTTCCCGATGAATGCTTCTCTCCTCCGCAAGACGTTCGCAGTAGCAGCCCTGTGCGGCGCTACGTCCGTGCTCACCGTATCGGCCCAGCAGCTGCGCCCGGTGGGCTCTTTTGAGCGCATCAAAACTAGTGGGGCGTGTGATGTGCAGCTAACCCAGGGCGCCACCACCGAAGTAAAAGTGCAGGCCGAGGGCGGCGCGGAGCAGTATATCAAGACGGAGGTGCAGAATGGGGCACTCATGATTTTCCGGGACCCCAATGCGCCGCGCAACGTCTTCAACAACAAAAAAGCGGTGGTGTACGTGACCTGCCCCCGCCTTACTAGCATAGAAGCCAGCGGCGCCTGCGACGTAGTAAGCAAATCTACTTTCGCGGCCGAGGCCTTCACCATCAAAGCCAGCGGAGCTTGCGACATCAACTTGCAGCTCAACGCTACCACCCTAAACGTGCAAGCTTCCGGGGCCAGCGACATTCGGTTGGCGGGCCGTGTGGAGCGCCAGCAAGTTCAAATCAGCGGCAGCAGCGACTACCAAGCTACCAACCTGAAAAGCCACAAAGCCAACGTGCAAGCCTCCGGCTCCAGCGACGCCTACGTGTTTGTAGATGGGGAGCTATCCTCCCACGCTTCCGGCGCCAGCGACATTCACAACGCGGGCCGCACCTCGAAGTAACCGCCTCGCCTTAGCCCGCTTAAGCTGACCCGGCTAGCAGCCAGATGAGCAGGCTAGTTGCGCAAAGGCTTTCCGGCCGGAGTATGCACCTAGCAAAAGGGGCGGCCATTCTGAGAATGGCCGCCCCTTTTATTCAATCATGCACTTACGATACGTTACCTTAATACACCACCTTGGATAGAAGCTTGGGCTAGCGCAAGGGAGTAGCGGCTGTGGTTTGGCGCACAAAGAGCAGGGCATCGTAGGCTTCCGAGAGCTTGAAGTTGGCATAGTCATTTTTGCCACTGGAAGGGGCGTACCCCACGAAACGGTGGGGGCGCTTGAGGTTTTGGGCGCCTAGGGCTTGGGTTTGCAGGTAGAAGACGGGGGCCGCCACAGCGCCTAGCGTTTGCTCCCAGGAGCCGGCCAGTGGAGCTTCCAAGGAGTAGCTAGCCATGGGGCTGGTGCGGGTAATGTGGCGGTCGGTGGTAGCGGCAAAAGTGCCGGTGGCTGTGCTCGTACCCAGCACGAAGTACTTACCAGGCAGCATGCGCTCAATAAAGGCTCCCGTACCGCCCCCGTTGTTAGGATCATCGGCCATGGCAATCTTGCGAGACACGTGCGCATCGTGGGCCCACACAATTACTTTATCGTTTTGGCCAGGCACCAGGGAGCGAGTCATTTCGGCCATCAGGCTGTCGCGAGAAACGTCGCGCTTCAAGACGGTAAACTGGTAGAACACGTCGAAGCCCATTTTGGCATCCAGCGCAAAGGCCTGGGCTTTTTCCCGCTGCTTACGGGGCAGACGAGCAGCAGGCAGGGCTTTCTGGATTTTGTCGGCCACATAGTAGCCTTCCAGGCCGCTGGACAGCCAGCGCTGCCGCGGAAACTTATAGCCCTTGGTGTTGAGGCCTGCCCACACCGAGTCTTGCAATTGCGCGGCTTTCGTAAGCTGGCTGGTGAGGTCCTGCAGGCCGCTCTGGGGGTAGCGGGCGGCCAAGGCGCTCAGCTCGTGGGCCTCGGGCAGCACGTAGGCCGCATCAATCCCCCGCACCTGCAACTGACGACGGTGCTGGCGGTTGTAGCCTTGCAGCCAGGTAAGCAGCTCAGCTGTTTCCTGGTTTTGCCAGATGCTGTACAGGTGGGCCTTCATGAGGGGAGCCACGGCGGCTTTTGGCTTGCGCAGGCCTTCGTTGAGCTGGTAGGTGTCGGTATAATCGTTTTCCAGGGCTACCTGCTTGAAGCCGTACTCCTCCATCAGAATCCGCGTCAGCCAGAACCGCAGCCGGTAGAACTCGGCCGTGCCGTGCGTGCCTTCGCCCATGGCTACCACTTGCTTGTCGGCCATCTGCTTCACCAAGGGTAGCACCGCTGCCCGGAAAGACTCGAAGCTCTGGGTGTTGATGGGGTTGATTAGGCTGGCTGGCAGAACGAGGCGGGCCGTATCGGGGGTAGTAGCGGCGGGGGCACTAGGCTGGGCCGTGGCTACCAGGGAAGCGGTAGCAAGCAGGGCCGTAGCGAGCAGGGAGCGGAAGGTAGTTTTCATGGGTACGGAGGGTAGTTGGAGCCGGGGAAAGGCCAGTCGTTCAGCGACTAGCAACGACACAAAGGAATAGGCCCTGGAGGCCGAAAGGAAGCTTTATTAGACCAAGCCGGGCTTAGTTCCGACCAATGCAGCAACCCCTTTTTTTAGTCGAAAAAACACCCGGCTTAGTCGAAATAGCACCGCCGGGGCGCAGCATCACCCGCGCAAATCTGCCAACTTGCTCCAGGCAGCGCCGCCCACCCAACCGGCGCCGTTGCCTTGCCTGCTCCCGCACACACTTATCCGGCTCCCATGCTGGCTACTACTAGACCTCTTCCACTTCCTACCACCTCCCTTTCCCAATGACGACTACCCCCGCCCCTGTTCGGTGCCTGATTGTGGACGATGAGCCCTTGGCCCACCAAGTGCTCACCCAGTTCATAGGCCAAACGCCGGGCCTCACCCTCACGGGGAAATGCCGCAATGCCATGGAGGCCTACGAGCACCTGGCGCAGCAACCCGTGGACCTATTGTTTCTGGATATTGAGATGCCCTTGATGACGGGGCTGGACTTTTTGCGCAACCTGCGCTACCCGCCCAAAACGGTGCTCACCACGGCCTACCGGGAATACGCCTATGAGGGCTACGAGCTAGACGTGCTCGACTACCTGCTGAAGCCTTTTTCCTACGAGCGGTTCCTAAAGGCCGTATCTCGCCTTCCTGCCTTGCAGCCCCTACCCCCCACCGACGATACGGCCGAGAAATACCTGCTGGTGAAGGAGCGCCAGGGCTTGCTGAAAGTCCCCCACCGCGACATCATCTATGTGGAAGGCTGTAAGGACTATGTGAAGCTGATGACGGCCACCAAAACCTACCTCCTTCACCAAACCATGAAGGAAATGGTAGAAATTCTGGGGCCTAGCTACCTGCGGGCACACCGTTCCTTCATTGTGGCGGCCGCTCATATCAAGCTTCTCCAGCCCGACCAAGTGCTGTTGCAGGACAATACCCTCATCCCCATTGGCAACTCCTACAAGGCCGATCTGCTGGCTTTCTTCAAAAAGTAATCCGTTCAGGATAAGCGCCTAGCACTCACACAAAAAGCCAACTGCTATGGCGTAGTTGTGCCATATTCTCAGTAACTCAGCACCTCATTCCTTCTTCCTTGACTTATGCTTATCAAACACTATGTATCCCTGCTAGCCCTCAGCGGCCTGAGCCTTCTGAGCCACGCCCAATCATTCAACAAAGCCAAGCTCGATAGCCTCCTGACTACCCTCGCCAGCCACGACAAGGCCATGGGCAGCCTCACCATCTCGCAGAACGGGGCCGTGGTGTACAGCAGAGCCATTGGGTACGAGAGCCTCAACGGCACCACGAAAACACCCGCTACACCCAGCACCCACTACCGTATTGGCTCCGTGACCAAGGTATTCACGGCGACCCTCATTTTTCAGCTCATCGACGAAGGAAAGCTAACCCTGGACACCCCCCTGGCTACGTACTTCCCCCAGCTTCCCAATGCCCAGCGCATCACCATTGGGCAGTTGCTCAGCCACCACAGCGGCCTGCACAGCTTCACCAACGACGCCACCTATAGCACCTACTTCACCCAGCCGAAAACCCAGGCCGAAATGCTGGCCATGATTGGGCAAGGCAAGCCCGACTTTGAGCCGGGCGCTAAGTTTTCGTACAGCAATGCGGGATATGTAGTACTGGGCTACGTGGTGGAGAAAATTACAAAGCAGCCGTACGCCCAAGCTTTGCAAAAACGCATAACCAACAAAATCGGCCTCAAGGACACGTACTACGGCGGCAAAACCGATCCTAAGCGCCACGAAAGCTATTCCTACCGCCTAGCCAGCAGCTGGCAGGCTATGCCCGAAACCGACATGAGCATTCCGGGCGGGGCGGGAGCCATCGTTTCAACCACCACCGACCTGAACCGGTTTGCTGAGGCGCTGTTTGCGGGCAAGCTGGTTTCCGAGAAAAGTCTGGCCCGCATGCAAACCATCACCGACAACGGCTTTGGCATGGGATTGATGCGCATGCAATTTGGGGCGAAGCGCGCCTATGGGCACGGCGGTAGCATTGATGGCTTTGGCACCTCCCTGGGTTACTTCCCCGAGGAAAAGCTGGCAGTAGCGTACATCTCCAATGGGCAGTCTTACCCCCTCAACGACGTCATGCTGGGCGTTCTTTCCATCTACTTCCAGCAACCCTACCGCTTACCCGACTTCGATGCCAAAGCTCCTACCCTAGCCGCTACCGACCTGGTTCCCTATGTGGGCACCTACGCCAGCACTAGTATTCCGCTGAAAATCACGGTATCGGCAGTGGGGGCTACGCTCCAGGCTCAGGCTACGGGCCAGCCCGTTCTGCCCCTCACCCCGGTTACCAAGGATGTGTTTTCCTATGATGCGGCGGGCATTCGGCTGGAGTTTGCGCCCAGCCGCCACGAAATGTTGCTCAAGCAAGGTGGAGGCTCTTTTCTCTTCACGCTAGAGTAGCTGGCGAAGTCGCTTCCCCATTTGCATGGTCTTCTCTCTGGCAGCGGAAATTGTACCGCTGCCAGGAGCTTTCTGCGTATCTTGGAGGTTCAAGTGATGTGCCTAAGTGGGCACTCTAGCTTGTTTGGACTTTTTGATGAAGTACTTGCTGTTTGTTTGGGGGTGGCTGTTGCCGCTGGTGTTGCTGGCCGAGCCTCCGCTGGAGCCTTTGCAGATTGCCAAGCAATTTGTGGCTCCCACGGGCTGGCCCGAGATGAAAAGCTACTTGAGCGGAGAGGCGGCGGGCCAAGCTCGGCGCCAGAGCCTGGGGCAGCAGATTCCTACTACCCTGCAACGGCATTGCGAGCTACTGGAGCAGCGGGAGCACACGGCCGTGGTAGCCGTGGAACTGCGCGACTCCGTGAGTCGCAACGACTTCTATCTGCATTTCCGCCGCGACTCTGCCAGCGCGACCATACCCTGGAAGCTAGCCGCCATTCGCAGCTTGGGCATGACGCAGCTTGGCCCGCCCATGCTCAAGCTCCTGGCCGAAATGCCTCCCGCCGAAGCAGCCCAGTACAACCAGAAGCACCCCGACGCCAGCCGTGACTTCATGCTTGGCAACATTCAGCTCTGGATTGGGTCCGACGCCAACATTGCCGAGCACTTCGCCCGTCACCAGCCCGAGTTTCAGCGGGCCGCGGACTTAGTGCAAAGCCGCTACTTTACCCCTACTCTCCCCGATACGGCCCTAGTGCGTACCGAGCAGGCCGCCAATGCCGATGCCGACGTGCTGGCCGCACTGCGTCCCCTCTACATTAGCCGCGTTACCCGCCGCAACTTGGGCTGCGCCAACTGCCTGGAGTTCCTGATTGGCGGCGTCACTGATAATACTGTGGGCCTGCTCTACCAGCCCGTAGCGGCCAAAGTGCCCCCCATGAGCCCCAACCGCATTATTGTTATGAAGCCTCTGGGCAACGGCTGGTACCTCTACAAAACTACTTAGCGCGTGAAAGAGCGTAGCTTTGCTGGCCCACGGCTGCCTTTTCTTGTTTCCGGCCGTGGCTTTCGCTCATGCCGCACCGTCATTTTTTGCTGTACAAACCCTACGGCTACCTCAGCCAATTCACCAGCGAGTTTGAGCGGGAGCAGCGCAAGAAACGTTTTTTGGGCGAGCTACACCCCTTCCCGGCGGGCACAATGGCCATTGGCCGCCTCGATGAGCACAGTGAAGGCCTGCTCCTGCTCACAACGGATGGGCGCGTAAGCGAGCAAATTCGCAGCAAGCACGTGGAGAAGGAGTACTACGCCCAGGTAGATGGCCTCATCACCGACGACGCCCTGACCCAATTGCAGCAAGGAGTGGAAATAGGCTTGCGCGACGTACGCTACCAAACCCTGCCTTCGCAGGTACGCCGCCTGGACGAGCCTCCTACCCTACCGCCCCGGGGCCGCAGTATTCGCTCCGACCGTCACGGGCCTACCAGTTGGGTGTCTATTATCGTCACGGAAGGTAAGTTCCGGCAGGTACGCAAAATGACGGCCGCCGCTGGCTTTCCCACGTTGCGCCTGGTACGCGTGCGTGTGGGCAACATTGAGCTGGCTGACTTGCAGCCCGGCGAGGTACGCGAGCTAAACGAGTTGGGGTAGCCGGCCGCAATTCTAGCCTAGTGTCAGGAACATACTGCGGTTTTGTATTTTCTGGGCACCAACCGCGGCGTAACCCCATTGTGTCTTTGCCGCGCCCCTGTAAATCTATTTACAGCATCGGCGGCCTGTAGCTCGCAAGAGAAGCTATTGGCATGCTTTGGCCGGGTGCCAAGGGTCTGCAATTAGGAAATTCAGATGAACTAATAAAGTATTCCCGATATTTGTACCTGGGCAGGCCAAAACAGTTATATATAATCTACTGCCCCACTATCCGATATCTGCTTACCCTGGCCCTACAGTTCTGGCTGGCGGTCTTGTATCCTAGCCTGAACTATACTTTTCTACTACCTGTTTTTACTTAGCGACACGCACACGTATTCACACTCCGCTCTGCGGAATAAACATATCACTCACGAAAATAGAATGGCCAAATCGCAAGCGACCTTTGGAAAAAAGGAAAATGAAAAGAAGAGACTAAAGAAGCGCCAAGACAAGGAGGAGAAGAAAGAGGAGCGGCAGGCTAACGCCAAGAAAGGCCAAGGTCTGGAAGACATGCTCGCCTACGTTGACGAAAATGGCAACATCACGTCGACCCCTCCCGATCCGACCAAGAAGAAAAAGGAAATCAAGGTGGAAGACATCCGTATCGGGGCTATGCGCCAGGAAGATATGGAGCAGGTTGACCCCATCCGCAAGGGTATCGTTTCCTTCTTCAATGAGTCGAAGGGCTACGGCTTTATCAAGGACTCTCAAACCCAAGAAAGCATTTTTGTGCACGCCAACGGGTTGATAGACCAGATCAAGGAAAACAACAAAGTAATCTTTGAAGTAGAAATGGGCCAGAAGGGCCCCAGCGCCTTCGGGGTGAAGCTGGATAAGTAAGGTTTCTACTTTTGCCTACATACGCCACGCGGCGGCCTCAACTCTTGGGGCCGCCGCGTGGCTTTTTGGTAGGTACTGATGGGGAGCTAGGTTACAGCAGCAGCACATCAATGCGGTGGCCGTGCACCATCTGCAAGGTTTCTGACCAGGCAAATACGGTGAAGAACCATCCTGGGAGGCAACCAGCGCCACGGAGTCGCGCTGGTCGTGCACGAACTGGGCGGCGGCCAGGTGGCGGGTTCCTCCGTTTTGCGCCGGGTGCAGGAAACGGGCCTGGCTATCAATGACGGGCTCCGTGAGCACCATTTTATCCACGGGCACGCTGGTTTCGGCCCGGGCCACCTTGGCACCAAAGGCCAGCAGGTGGTAGTCCTGGGTGATAATGGTAGCGCCATCAACGGCCGTGAAGCCCCCCACAATTCCGATAGCGCGGCGTACTTCCTCCTGCCACTTCCAGCGGGTTTGGTCGGCGCCCCGGTCTTCGGCAATGCCGCCGTAGGCAGGCACTACGGGGTAGGTAATGGGCTGCACAATGGACTCTTGCCAGGCCGTAGACTGGTTGGGCACAATCAGCACCAACCCTCCCCGACCGTGGGCTCGCATGACGGCGGCCAGCTCTACCATCACATTGTCGATTTCGCCGCGGGTAGTGGGTAGGCCCTGATCAGGCAGGAAACCTTGCAAAGCCGGGCAGTCGGCCACGGCCACATTGTCTTCGTCTACTAGTTGCAGCTGGTCGCCGCGCAGGATGGCTACGTTCACAAACTTGCCAAACCCATCGGCGCGGCGGTGCTTAACTACCAGCAGGCCCGGCTCTACTACTTCCAGCACAAAGCACAAAGGCGGAATGCTGGTGGCAGTGCCCCACACATACAGGCCGTCTTCGTCGTACCACACGCCCAAGTGAATACCGGGCTGCTCCACGGCCGGAGCCAGCTTCAGCAAATTGTAGGGCATGAGGCGGCGGCGCTGCCCAAACACCACGGGCAAGGTAGTTTGGGCAGGCTCGAGCAGGGCCAAAGAAATCCGGGGCGGGTGCCCTTCCTCCCGGCGCAAACTGGCCCAGAAGGCCGCGTCAATCATGACTTCTACCAACCCGGCCGGTGGTATTGGGGCTAGCTGCTCTACATCTTCGGGGCGGGCGTCGGCGCGGTGCCGGGCAAAGTGTTTGGCAATCATGGGCGCTACCACGCGCGCCGCCAGATAGGTAGGTTCGGAAAGCATAGCTAGCAAGTACGTAGCTTTTGAGCTGTGAAGCTATTGCGAGGCGAGGTCAGGTAGCCATCACACAACTCAGATGAGTAGTTGGCTCAACAGCAGGCCACCCCCGATTGTTTGCCGGCTGGTGCCGTACCTACCAAGCCGTGCCAGCCCCACCGGCTACAGTGGGTAAGTGCAATGCCGCAGCCAGAAGTTTGTACTGCAGGCTTACCGGTACTCGGAGGAGGCCTCGCCGAAACCGGGCGGGCGCCGGGGCCGGTGGCGCTCCTTCCAGATGCGGCGGGCAACGACCAGCACGGCCAGGGCAAACAGGGCAATGCTTACTAGTGCTGCCAGCAGGTAGCCGGGCAGGGGAGCCAGCGTCGGCACCGCGCTTGTGGTTTGCAACAGGCCCGCTGCCAGCCGCAGCGTGCGCACCGAAAGAAATTGGGTGTAGGCCAGCAGTACCCAGCAGAACACGCCGGCAGCCACGGCCAGCTTTTTCGTGCGCACAAAAACGGCCGTTAGCAGCATGAGCAGCACGTACAGGCCCACGCCGGCTATCATCCCCCCAATGCCACCTATTTGGAGCAGGGTATACTTGTCTTCCCGTTCCCCCGCGTAGGTCACCATCGGCCAGAGCAGCCCTACGGTCGTCAGAATACCCTTGGTCAGATGCTTCATCACAGTAAGAGAAAAAGGCCCCGAGCTAGCATGCTGCTCCGGGCCTTTAGGTCATCAGGCACTGCAAATACGTTGTGGACTAGCTAAACAGACTAGAGAGTACCAGCGCCTTCCATGGAAGCCAAGCTTTCTTCGGCGGCGGTAGCATCGGTAGTGGCCTTGGGAGGCGTTGCGATAGTGCTTTTCCGGCGCTGTCCCAGGTAGCCAAGGCCCACGGCCACTAGCGCGGCACCACCCAGCACTTTCTGGGCAGTAGTAAGCTTGGCTAAGCCAGTACCCTTACCTATTTTTTTCAGCGACTTGGAAGCGCCACCCAGCAGGGTGTTCTTACCAGTCTTCTTTTTCTTGTCCTTGATTTTATTCTTTTTCATGACGCATCTTAAAAGGTGAGAATGAGGGAGTGGGAAGTTGGGCAGGTTACTGCCGAGGCATAGTCTACTAGGCAGCAGAAGTATTACGTAAGCTCATCGGTACTTGGTGCAGCTTTTTTGCTGGCGGTGCTCCGGGCCTTGGCGGTTTTTGGATGATGCTTGTGGCCGTGGCTTTTCCGGGGCGCGTCTTCCGGTGCGGGCGCCGCCTCGGGCTCCTCCGCTTCGGTAGCCGACGTATTCTTGGCTTCTAGCAAGCGGGCCAAGTCAAACGCAGGGGCGGAGCGGGACGATTCATCGTCATCTCGGCGCTGATCCAGGTAAATGAGGCCGGCCGCCAACAACGTCAGGCCGCCCACTAGCTTTTGCCCAGTGCTCAGCTTAGCAATTTCGTTGGTCACCTTCCGAAATTTCTTGATGGACAGGACTGCGGCATCCAGAACATCTTCCGACACGGCATCCTTGCCTTTCTTCTTGTGCTTTTTCTTTTTGTGCTTGGCCATAGGAGTGCAGAAGCAGGTAGTAGGGCGGGAAACAGCGGGCCAAACCGGCCAACAGAAGTGCTGCCACCGTAGCCCGCGGACTAGGTATTCGCAACGCCCGCCCTCAAGGTTTCCATAAATCCATGATGTTCAGCCTACTGTACAGCTTACGGAGAGGCAGACACCCCACCTACCCTTCAGCCCAGCTACACTACTTGGCTATGAACCACAGATCAGGATAAGCAGGGCGGCTCCTGCTGTTCCTACCCCCTGGCTTGGGGCGAAGCATAGCCGGCAGAGGCGCTAGCAGCCAGCCCCCGGAAAGCAAAGTCTTGAAACGCGGGTAGTAGCACGAAACGGCGTGAAAGCACTAGGCACCCTACCGTAGATACTTACTAAAACACGACGCTAAAACTAACATCAGCAGAATGGCAGCAGAAGAAAATGCTAGCTTGAGGCTTCATGTATTCTATTTCAATACTTATGTCGGAGCAAGACCCAGAATTTGAAACAACGGGCAGCGGAGCGCCTATTTACCGCTACGAAGACGTAGAGCCAGAACCATTCAGCTTGGCCGCCGGCGACGAGGAAGCCATTGCGGCTATTTCCGCCCACATTGAGCAGCACGTGGGCCCAATCAGCTCAGTATTTCACGAAATCGTTTCTGATAAGGTACACATAGATGTACACATTGTAGCGCCCAACAAGGACTTCCCCTTCTACACCCTGGTTACGTCGGGCATGAGCGACTTGGCCATGATGGTACCGGAAGGCGCAGAGGATGTCCGCTATGCCGAGCTGTGCGTGCTACTACCCAGCACTTGGCCTATGCCGGACATTGGACAACTTGGTAGCACCTTCGAGAATGAGGACGCCTACTGGCCCATTAGCTGGATGAAATTTATTGCCCGGTTTCCGCACGAGTATCGCACCTGGCTGGGCTCCGGCCACACCATCCCCAATGGCGAAAACGCTGAGCCTTCGCCTCCAACACCAAGCTGGGCTGCATGCTCCTGCTACCGTCTCTGAGCCTGCCCGGTGAGTTTCACGAGCTGAAAATAAGCGAGGAGAAAACCATTTACTTCTACTCCCTCTACGCCATTTACAAGGAGGAAATGCACCTGAAGATGAACAAAGGTGTGGAGGCCCTGCTAGAGAAGTTTGATGAGCAGGGCATTTCCGACGTGCTGGATATCACTCGCCCCAACGTGGCGAAGAAGAAGGGCTTCCTAGGCTTGTGGTAAGCAGCAAGGTAGAAGGGCGGGCGCCTCTACCACGTCCGCACCGACAGCTACGAGGCCATTAAGAACAAGCTCATCGAAACCATGAAGCTGGCGGGGGCGGCGACGCGCCCGACCTCATCCTAATTGCCGACAACTACACCTTCCCCGCGACACCAAGCTCCTCAAAAACACCACGACCCACGTTCCGCATTATCCTCTGCAGTGTCCGAGACTATAGCAACCCCAAGTACCTCGCCCTGGCCCGTAAGCACGGCTTCACCCTCCACACTATTGAGGGCGACATTGAAAACCTAAGCAAGCTGCTGGAAGGCGAAACCATCACCATCCAGGGTCAGCAATACCAAGTAACAAAGGACGGTTTTAAGCTGGTGCAAAAGACTTAAGATGAATTAATAACTTCTCATAAACTTATAGTTACAACAACACACAACCATGAATGACTCATCCAAAAAATGGAAGGCGAGGCTACTCTCATCTAGCCTACCTTTAGAATATGAAGTATCGAAGATTTTATCTAGATACAATTTTACTACCTCTTTTGATTTTAGTTATTCAAGGCAGGAAGGAGAAGCTCAGAAGGAATTTTCTATTGATATACATGCCACTGCGTTTGAGCCCTTTTCAGACCCAAATAAAATAAATGCAACCTTAACTATATTAAGCGAATGCAAATTTCGAGAAGAAGGTAAGATATGGGCTTTCCTACCTGATGTAAATAGTCCTGATTATTCTGATTTCACATTAGGAAACACAGTTAAGTGCATTGATTCATTCTCAATGAAAAGACTCAACATGAGTCCCATTTATGAATTCGAAAGCCAATTTGAATACTCCTCAAAAGGAACAGAAATAGGAATTACTACTGGCGAAGTATTTGATAAAGATTTAAGACATGGTATTTCACAACTGAAATATGGTCTACCTTACGTTTTAAAAGATAATATAGAATTTCAGGTATATAATCATATAGAGGAGGCCACTCCGTTCTTCATTGCACCAATATTAATCACTAATGCAGACCTATATATATTCGACAAAAATCTTGCTATTGAAACTATCAAAGACACTAATAGCATTGAAGATATTGCCGCCAAAAATTCCATATATCATTTTTGGCGGCGGCATCGGACCCGATTTTGCCAACCATCACAAACTAATTTTTAAAAAATTTAACAAAATTAAAAACAGCTACAATATAGAATTATTTGAGAGGAAACAAAGATCATTCAGACTGAAAGGAATAGAGACTCACAACTCGCCTATAAGGGAAGTAGAAGATTTAGAGCAAACATCTCATTATACTTTATTGAAATATTATTCACAGTTTTTTATCTGCACTTTAGAGAATTTAGATTTACTAATTAAACAACTGCAAGCTGCCATTACCAGAAGCTTGAAAAGGGAGAAGATAAGCAAAACCTCATAGAACGGTATGAGTATAAAATAAAAAGAGGCTGCAACTTCCGGAGCTGCAGCCTCTTTTACCTTTCGGCACTAGAATTACATATGAATCGCGCGGTTCTCGGTGGCGGCTAGGCAGGCTTCCTTCATGGCTTCGGCGTAGGTGGGGTGGGCGTGGCTCATGCGGGCTACGTCCTCGGCGGAGGCGCGGAACTCCATGGCCGTTACGGCTTCGGCAATGAGGTCGGCGATGCGGGGGCCGATCATGTGCACCCCCAGAATTTCGTCGGTTTCCTTGTCGGCCAGCACTTTCACGAAGCCGTCGAGGTCCATGGAGGCGCGGGCGCGGCCCGAGGCACGGAAGGGGAACGAGCCGGTTTTGTAGGCCTTACCCTGCTCCTTCAACTGCTCTTCGGTGTAGCCCACACCGGCCACTTCTGGCCAGGTGTATACCACGCCGGGGATGAGCAGGTAGTTTACGTGCGGCTTCTGGCCTACAATGGTTTCGGCCACAAATACGCCTTCTTCCTCGGCCTTGTGGGCCAGCATAGCCCCGCGAATCACGTCGCCGATGGCGTAGATGCCGGGCACGTTGGTTTGCAGGTGCTCATCTACCTTGATGCGGCCGCGCTCCTCCATTTCTACGCCGGCCGCTTCCAGGTTCAGGCCCGCGGTGTAGGGCACGCGGCCCACGGCTACCAGGCAGTAGTCACCTTCAAACTTCACTTCCTCACCTTTCGGGTTGGTAGCGGTTACGGTCACGGCGTCGCCCTCGCGGGTAGCGCCGGTTACTTTGTGGCTCAGGAAGAACTCAATGCCGATTTTACCCAGGATACGCTTCAACTCCTTGCCGAGGGCGCGGTCCATGGTTGGAATGAGGGAGTCTAGGAACTCAATTACGGACACTTTTGCGCCGAGGCGGGCGTACACGGAAGCCATTTCCAGCCCGATAACGCCGCCGCCAATCACAATCATGTGCTTAGGCACCTCCCGGATGTTCAGGGCCTCAGTGCTGGTGATGATGCGCTCCTTGTCTTGGGCAATGAAGGGCAACACCGTGGGCTTGGAGCCGGTAGCAATGATGACGTTTTTGGTTTCAATCTGCTGGGCCTCGCCGCCCGCCGTGGGCGCGATGCTGATGTGATTCTTATCCACGAACGAACCCACGCCATGCAAGACGTCGATTTTGTTCTTCTTCATCAGGAACTGAATGCCGTCGGTATTGGCCTTCACCACCCCGTTTTTACGGTCGATGAGCTGGTTCATGTTGATCTGCAAGTCGCTCAGCTCAATGCCGTGCTCCTTGAAGGTGGTGTGGGCATTGTGGTAATGCTCCGTAGAATCGAGCAGGGCCTTGCTGGGAATGCAGCCCACGTTGAGGCAGGTGCCGCCCAGGGTGTCGTACTTCTCGATGAGGGCCGTTTTGAGGCCGAGCTGGGAGCAGCGGATGGCCGCTACATAACCGCCCGGGCCGGAGCCGATGACGGTAACGTCGTATTGGTTCATAGTCAGCGGATGAATTCGTTGAAATCAACGGGCGCGAAGGTACGCAAGGGGAAGTTGTGAGGTCGGGAAATTGTGTAGGCCAGTGGCGGCGCGGGTCCTGGCGGGGCCGTTGCTACCAATAACCATTGGGCAAGCGAGTGGTTATTTTCTTCGAGTAAGCCCGAAAAAGCCCAATTTGCAGCCGCCACAACGGCACCTGACGCCTTTGTCAACCCTGACCCCTTCCGCATGAAAGCCTTTCTTTTCGACCTCAACGGCACCATGATTCACGACATGGACTACCACACCAGCGCCTGGCAGCACGTGTTCAACAACGAGCTAGGCGGCAATTTTAGCTGGGAGGAAGTGAAGCCGCAGATGTACGGCAAAAACCAGGAGGTACTAGTGCGCATGTTTGGCCCCGACCGCTTTACCACCCAGGAGATGGACGAGCTTTCCTTGCGCAAGGAGCAGCGCTACCAGGATGAGTTTCGGCCCCACCTGCAGTTGCTGCCGGGGCTGCTAGATTTTCTGGTGCAGGCCCACCAGCGCGGTATCGCCTTGGCCATTGGCTCGGCGGCCATTCCCTTCAATATCGACTTCGTGCTGGACGGGCTCGATATTCGGCGCTACTTCTCGGCCATCGTCAGTGCCGACGATGTGAAGCTCAGCAAGCCTCACCCCGAAACCTTTCTGAAAGCAGCTGAAAAGCTGGGCGTGGCCCCTACCGACTGCCTGGTGTTTGAGGACGTACCAAGGGTGCCGAAGCCGCCCAAAACGCCGGCATGAACACGGTAATTCTTACCACTACTCACACGCCCGCTGAGTTTGCCCACTTACCCAACGTGCTGCACTTCGCCCCCGATTTCACTGACTCGTTCATGCAGAATCTGCTGTAGCAGGAGATTAGGCTGCCTATTGGTGCTGCCGCCTGCTTACCCCACACAACACACCACCCTGGTCTGCTCAATGCACGCGCGCTGAGCAAACCGGGTGGTGCGTTGAAGCATGTGCTCCTAAGAGTGTTCTATTGGTTGCGGCGGCGCTCCTCGCGCTCCGCTTTTTTCTTGTCGCGCTGGTTGCCAATTACGGCCCCGCCCACGGCCCCAGCCGTGCCACCTAAAATGGCGCCGCCGGTACCGCCCACGGCGCCACCAAGTACGGCGCCACCCGCTCCGCCAATGGCGGCTCCGGTGCCTTTGCTAGTGCTACAATCGGTGAAGAAGAAGCAGGCCGCAGCCACGAAAGCAAAACGTAAAGTTCTCATTGTCTGACTGTTTTTAACGTAAGCAAACACCCTTCTGCAGGAAAGGGATACCCTCGTTCAACGGGTAGTAGCACTGGTGAGTTGGAAAAAACAAAATTCTACTCCGCTGAGCCCGGCTCTTTCCTCTGCTACCTGTAAGGCTTACGCACGGCCAGGCGGGTAAGGCCAGCACATTTTCTGGTGCATGCAGTAGGATGCGCAACCATTTGCCAGTAATCCGCTTATTACTGCCGTATTCCACTTCTACTCCCCTCCCAACGATGGCAACCACCGGCAGAAGAATATTCCAGGTTATTGATGGCAATAAGAAGTTTGTTGGCGACGGCTTTGACGTGACCAGCCCCATGCCAGGGCCGCGCATCCGCCAGCTTAGCCCCTTCCTGCTCATCGACCACACGGGCCCCATGCCAGTAGCGCCCACCGAGGCGCCGCTGGGTACTCCGCCCCACCCCCACCGCGGCTTCGAAACCGTGACGGTCGTGTACGAGGGCTACCTGGCCCACCGCGACACGGCCGGCCATACCGGTGCCCTGGGACCCGGCGACGTGCAGTGGATGACGGCCGGCGCGGGCCTGCTCCACGAGGAACGCCACGAGCGAGAATTTGCCCGCCGGGGCGGCACTCTGGAACTGTTGCAGCTGTGGGTAAACGTGCCCGCCCGCGACAAACTGGCCCCGCCCCGCTACCAGAACATTCGCGCCGAAGCCATTCCGGAGGTACTCACGGCCGATGGCCGGGGCCGCATTCGGGTAGTGTCGGGTAGCTACGAGGGGGTAGCAGGCCCAGCGGCTACCTTCTCTCCCATCAACCTGCTCGACGTGCACCTGCCCGCCGGCACCGCCACCACCCTGCACCTACCCGCCGACTACAACGTGGGCATCTATGTGGTGAAAGGCAGCATTACACTACACGGAAACCGCTCGGCGGCCACCAAACAGCTGGTAGTATTTGGCTGGGACGCTCCCGAGCTGCACCTCACCGCCACCGAAGACACCGTGCTGGTCGTGCTGGCCGGGGAGCCCATTGAAGAACCCCTAGCCACCTACGGCCCCTTCGTGATGAACACCAACCGGGAGCTAGTACAGGCCATTGCCGACTTTGAAAGCGGTGGCATGGGCACGTTTCCCGAGGATGAATAAACCCGCAGCTGGCAACAGCCTCTGTAACCTAAACCTACTACTGCGGCTTACGCCGCTTGCCCCCTTTCATCAGAAATCCGCAAGGTCAAGCATAACCTAAGTTCTCGTCTGGAAGTAAGGTAAACCGCCTATAACAAGAGGTTTTACCTTGAAATTTTACTTGGATGCGGTTACGGTTTAGCTTGATATGGGTCCTGTGGGGGGCCATGGTAGTGCGGGGGGCAGCTCAGACGGTAACTGGCCCCCAGGGCGAGCAGTTTACGCGGCGCGTCATCACCGAGAAGCTTAGCGACCCGTGGGAGGTAGCCTACGGCCCCGATAATTTTCTGTGGGTGACGGAGGCCCGGGGCTACCGCGTCAGCCGCATCAATCCGTCCACGGGCGCCCGGCAGGTGGTACTGGACCTGAGCAAAAACCGTGAGTTTCCGCGCTACGATAAGGTGCCCGACTCGCTGGATGGGGGCAAGCCCTGGCCCCAGGGCGGGCTAATGGGCCTGGCCCTTCACCCCCAACTGCTTACGGGCAAGCCCTACGTATACTTGGCTTACATCTACCAATTTGAGGGCGCCAAGCAGCCCGACAAGGGTAGCCGGCCCAACCACGGGGGCAACTACTTCACCACTCGCTTGGTGCGCTACGAGTACAATGCCGCCCAGCAGCAGCTTACGCGCCCCGTAATCCTTTGCGACACCATTCCGGGTAGCAACGACCACAACGCTGGCCGCCTATTGATTGCCCCCGTAGCGGGCCGCGACTACCTGTTCTATTCCGTCGGGGACCTGGGGGCGGGACAGTTTGAAAACGGGGGCCGCCCCAACCATGCCCAAAATGCCCGCTTCTACGAAGGCAAGGTGCTGCGCTTTAGCCTGGAGCCGGATACCGACGAGAAGCCGACCGACCAGTGGATTCCCAACGACAACCCATTTAATGCGGGCGTGCAGAACGCCGTTTGGAGCCTGGGCCACCGCAACGCCCAGGGCTTGGCGTACGCCGTAGTGGGCGGAACCGGGCGCTATATGCCTCCGAGCACGGCCCCTTTTCCGACGATGAAATCAACCTGATTGAGCGCGGCAAAAACTACGGCCACCCGCTAGTAATTGGCCTGACTGATGGCAACTACAACGGCTTGGCCGCCGCCGCTTCCGACCAGGCCAGCCTCCCGGGGCGCTGGCACACCACCTACCCCACCATTAGCAGCGAGAAAGCTAATGCGACCCTGCTGGGGGCTAACTACCGCGACCCTATTGCCTCGCTGTATCCGCTCAGCAATGCGTTTCTGACTACCGTGCTCACCCGCATTCGGTCCCACACCCCCGACGACCCCACCTGGAACTCGGAGGCACCTAGCAGCTTGGCGGTGTACACGGCCACGGCCATTCCCGGCTGGCAAAACTCCCTGCTGATTCCGACGCTGAAGAAGGGCAAGCTGATTCGGTTGAAGCTGACGGCCAACGGCTCGGGCGTGGCCTCCGATACGCTGATGTACTTTAAAGGCCCCGTGCGCTACCGCGACCTAGCCTTTTCGCCCGATGGCACCAAGCTCTACCTCGCCACCGACAGCGCCTCCATTACCTCCGGGCCCTCCGAAGAAGCCCCCAAAGGCACGGCTTGCCAAGGCTGCCTGCTTGAGTTTACCTATGTGAGCGGCGGTACCGCTACTACCCCAACTCAAGGTAGCAGCACCATGACCCCGGAAAAAGCCTTCCAGACCACGATGTCCCTGGTAAAATCGCTCAAGCCGAAAGACCGGCGCGTGAAGCGGGCCGGGCTGCCAGCCGCCCAGCAGCCCGTTTTCGACTTGTTTCTAAAGCCAGAAATGACGGCGGAAGAAAAGACCCGCGCCCAGCGCAGCGCACCTGCCCTGTTGGTAGCCCTGCGTCAGCAGTAAAATCAGCGGGCTTCGTCGGCGGGTTGGTTGTTGATTGATTAGTAGTCACGCTTCGTTTTCCCCTTACCTGGTGTATGCTCACACGTCTTATTCCAGCCAGCCAAGAGGCCCTGCCCGCCATTGGCCTTGGCACTTGGCAAACCTTTGATGTGCGCGGCGCCGGGGCATACCCACCACTGCGCCAAACGCTGGAAACCCTACAAGTGGCCGGGGGCAGCGTTATTGATTCGTCGCCGATGTATGGGCGGGCTGAGGAGGTAGTAGGCGAGCTGACGGCGGCCCTACCCACGCGCGATGCCTTTTTCTACGCTACCAAAGTCTGGACCCAAGGGCGGGAAGCGGGCGTTCGGCAAATGCAAGACTCCCTGCGCAAGCTGTGCCGCTCTAGCATCGACCTGCTGCAAATTCACAATCTGGTGGACTGGCAAACTCACCTGCCGACGCTACGGGCGTGGCAGGCGGCCGGAAAAGTGCGCTACCTCGGCATCACCCACTACACCGATTCCATGCACGGTGAACTGGAGCGGGTGCTGCGCCAGGAAAAGCTGGATTTCGTGCAGTTCAATTACTCCATCCTCGACCGCCACGCCGAGCAACGCCTCCTACCCGCCGCTGCCGACCTGGGCGTAGCTACGCTCATCAACCGTCCTTTCACGGAGGGTGGCCTGCTTGCCCACGTGCAGGGCCGGGCCTTACCTCCCTGGGCCACGGAACTGGGTATAAGCAGCTGGCCGCAGTTCCTGCTCAAGTTTATTCTCTCGCACCCTGCCGTCACGTGCGTGATACCCGGCACGAGCAGCCCAACCCACCTAGCCGATAACCTAGGCGCCGCCGCGGGCCCGTTGCCGGATGTCGCTACCCGCGAAAAAATGGCCGCTTACGTACGCACTTTGTAAGTCAAACGAGGGCGAAAACAGGCCCGATGCAGGGGTAAGCTGTGGGTAGGTTTTCGCACGTATATAGTAACTAGCTTTTTGCTTTGCAGGAACATCCTTTCTGGTAGGACTTCGGGAAAGAGGCCGGGCCCACTCATCTTTTCCGCCCTCTTTTTCCTGCCGCCATGCACAGCATGCACCTCAAGCTTACACCGCTTCACCAACCGACTATTATTACGATGGTCGTCAACGTGGTACTAGCCGCTCGCAACGCCGACGCTATGCGGTAACTGGCTCACAAATCAATAGTCAGGATGGGCACGCTTTGGCGGTACCCACCGATATTGGCCAGGGAGAAGATATGGTACGCTCAACCGCGGCTACCAGTATTGGTACGGCAGCGTGGCTAATATGGCAAGAGCGAACTACCAACGCCGAGAAGGCCGCGGAAACTTCTCCCCAAGCACCGGTATTACTCCGCCGCTTCTACGGCTCTACTGGCTTGGCTACGGCCTACTTCGGGCTAGCGGACTCCGCCTACTTCACCACAAGTGCTTCTCTGGTCGCAGGCTTTTGCCTTCAGTCTTTCTGGCAGTAGTAGCTTGAGGAGTGAGGCCACAATTTTGCTCTGGTCGCTTTCGCAACCCCCAGGTTATGAAAGCGGTATCAAGAGTATTCACCAATTGCTCGTGTTATGCAATCCTTTGACGCTCATCCCGCCTCCCGCCGGGAGTTTATGCGCATGCTTTCCTTGGGCCTGGGCGCCACACTGGTAGGCACCTCAGCCGTTGGCGGCCCTTTGTCGTGGCTGGAGGAAATCAGCTACGGGCCGGCTAGCTTGGAAGCCCTGCAAACCGGGCGCCGGCTGGGCGTAGCGCTGGTAGGACTGGGCAAGTACAGCACGGGTCAGTTGGCGCCAGCCTTGCAGCAAACCAAGCTCTGCAAGTTGGCGGGCATCGTCACGGGTACTCCTTCCAAGGCCGCCCAGTGGCAACAGCGGTACCAGGTGCCAGCCAAGAACGTGTACGACTACAAAACCTTTGACCGCATCGTCGACAACCCCGACATCGACATTATCTACATTGTGCTGCCGGTGGGCATGCATGCCGAGTACGTGGAGCGGGCCGCCCGGGCGGGCAAGCACGTAATTTGCGAAAAGCCTATGGCTCCTACGGCGGCGGAATGCCAGCGCATGATTGCCGCCATGCAGAAAGCGGGCAAGAAGTTCAGCATTGGCTACCGCCTGCATTTCGAGCCCCACCACCAGGAAATGATGCGCCTGGGTCAAAAACAAACGCTGGGCCCCATTAAGCGCCTAGTAGCTGACAATGGCTTCCGCTTCAACAATGACACCCCCTGGCGCGTGGATAAGGAGCTGGCCGGCGGCGGCCCGCTCATGGACATGGGCATTTACTGCGTGCAAGGTGTGGTGTACACCAAGGGCCAGCTGCCCACATCCGTAACGGCCAAGCTGGCGCCCAACCCTGACCCGAAGGGGCTGTTCAAGGAAGTGGAAGCGGGCATAAACTGGCAGATGCAGTTTGCCGATGGCTCGGTAGCCGACTGCCGCACTAGCTACGCCGAGAATCTGAACAGCCGCCTGCGGGCCGAAACCGACAAAGGCTTTCTGGAATTGCAACCAGCCTTTGGCTACGGCGGCATTGAAGGCCGAACCAGTCAGGGACCCATGAACATTCAGAACGTGCCTCAGCAGGCCCGCCAGATGGACGACTTCGCCGACTGCATTCTCAACAACAAGCCCACCCGCGTACCCGGCGAAATGGGCTTACGCGACGTGCAAATTCTACAAGCCATCTACCGAGCAGCTGCCACTGGCCAGAAGGTTTCAACCAAAGACGTAGTAGCCGTGCTAGACAAAACCAACAGCCGCTAAGATTGGGCAATGAAAATCATTACGGGTTAGAAACCCAGCCCGCTAGTAAGAGCGCTACCGCCCGAAACACCACGGGCCCCACACCAATATTCAGGTGTGGGACCCGTGGTGTTTCGGGCTGCTTTCTAGGCGCAGGCTATTGCTTACGGGTTAATAGTTTCGAAGCCGCCGTCGGGAGTACGCTTTAGCTCGGTCACCTTCACGTTGCGCAGCCAGGTTTTGTTGGATAGTTCAGTATCATGGTAGAAGATGTACCACTTGCCGTTCTTCTCAACGATGGAATGGTGGGTAGTCCATCCTTGTACGGGGTTCATGATGACGCCCTGGTAGGTGAAGGGGCCGTAGGGCGAGGTGCCAGTGGCATACACCAGCAAGTGCGTATCGCCGGTGGAGTAGCTGAAGTAGTATTTGCCGTTGTACTTGTGCAGCCAGCCGCCTTCAAAGAAGCGCCGCTTCGTGTCGCTAGACAGCAGGGGCTTACCCTCTTTATCCAGAATCTTCACTTCCCTCACTGGCTCGGCAAAGCTGAGCATGTTACCGTTTAGCTTTGCTACGCGTGGCCCCAAGGCCTGTTCGGTGGGTGCTGGCTCCTGGCTTTTGTCATTGGCATTGTAGGAGCCTGTGCGCCAGCGCTGCAATTGCCCGCCCCAAATGCCACCCATGTACATGTAGGTGCTACCATCGGCGTCCGTAAACACGGCTGGGTCGATGCTAAGGCTGCCCTCAATGGGCTTGGGCTGGGCCTTAAAGGGGCCCGTAGGCGAGGTGCTGGTGGCTACCCCAATGCGAAAGACGTCCTGCTTGTCCTTCACCGGGAAATAGAGGTAGTATGTGCCGTTCTTGAAGGCCGCATCGGGCGCCCACAGCTGCCGACCAGCCCAAGGAATATCCTTAATGTCGAGGGCCACGCCGTGGTCGGTTACAGCTCCGCCTACGCTATCCATGGACAGGATGTGGTAGTCGCGCATGGCAAAATGGTCGCCATTGTCATTTTCCGGCATCCCCGTTTCAATGTCGTGGGAAGGATAAATGTAGATCTTCCCGTTGAACATGTGGGCCGAGGGGTCGGCGGTATAGATATCCTTGAGTAGGGGCTTACTAAGGTATTTCTTGCCGGTTGTGTCAGCCGTGGCGGTAGGAGCAGCAGCTTCGGGAGTAGCGGCAGTATTTTCGCTGGCGGTGTTGCTTTGGCAGGCACTGCCAAGAGCAAGTGGCAGCAGCAACACCAGCGCAGACGGGTGGAGACGAGGTAGCAAGGAAACAGGCACTTTGTGGGAGTTTTAGAAGGTGAAAAATAGAGCACGCAAACCAACGGCGGCGCATTGCTTGGCCAGCTAGCGGCCGCTACTCACGGAGGTAGTTGCGGGATTGGCGCGGGAGCTAGCCTGCTGGCTGCTGCCAAATATAGACCCCTCCTTTGCCAGCTAATACACGCGAAATGGCCCTTTTGCCGAAGAAAAACTATCCAATCGTTTGCGGTAGCAACTTCCATTTTTCCATCTACCCCGAACGCAAAACGGCCCCGACGTTGTTCGTCGGGGCCGTTTTACCAGGTGCGCGTGCACCGTGGGCGTTTAGTCGGCATTGCCTGTAGCGCCGTCGTCGGTAAAGTCAGCGGCGTTGTTAGGGTTGTGCTCCGTGTAGCTAGCTACTTCGTTGGTCAGAGCTACGTCAACATCGGCAGCAGCACCCGCAGGCTGGGAGCTACCGGCTGGTGAGGGAGTAGCCTTTTTTGCGTTGAAAGGCCAGCTGCCTTGCGTGTAGCTAACATAGGCACCAGCCGCAACAGCAGCTAGTGCGGCCCCTACGAGGGCGGTGGTATTGGACTTCTTCGACATGATAAGAGTACGTTGAATGCAGGAGTACTGCGGCGAGGCTAGATGCGCCGCCGGGTTCTTGCTTAGTACGGTAACTCGTCGTTTTTTGTGACTGAACCGTTACTATTTTGCTTTACCGCGGCGGCACGGGGTACTTCTTAAACATGGTAGCAATGCCTTCATCAATGCGGGCGGCCAGCTTTTCTGGGTTTTTGCTGAGCGCGCTGGCTGCTATTCCCTGCCATACTTGCTCATTGCGCGCCGCGTCTACCACATCCACGGTGGCTGTGCCTTCGCGGTAGGTACCGGCCGGCACTTGCTGCGCTTCCCAGTGGTAGCGGCGCTGACCAATGTAGCGTGGGGCCTCCCAAATCGTGCTTTCCCGGGTTTGCACCTTCTGCTCCGTCACTACCCCAATGTTTACCCACAGGTCCGGCGACTCGGCGCGCTGGTAGCCCCGGCGTTCCATCTCCCGCCCCACGGCCTGCTTCAACTCCTCAATACCTACAGCGCCGCCCGCAAAAGCAGCTTCGTTGCGAGCTGTCACGTCCATAAAGTTGTAGGTTTTGTACGCGGAGAAGTTGACGCCGGGCGCCTGGGTAGTCGATTCTACCGCACGGGCGAGCAGGCGGCTCCGGCGAGGAGCAACGCAGATAGCAGAACAATTTTCATAGCACAGGAAGGGAAAGATGAACAGGGGCCGGGCGAGTGCGTACCCGCCCAGCCAAACACAAGTGGCCCAGATTTAGGAGAAGCCCAGCACTGGGTGGGGCTGGTAGGGCTCCTCCAGACGCTTAATCTCCTCATCGGATAGCTTCACTGAAACGGCTGCCACGGCGTCTTCGAGGTGGCCGGGCTTGCTGGCCCCCACAATAGGCGCCGTGATGACCGACTTCGAGAGCATCCAGGCTAGGGCTATTTGGGCGTTGGGCAGGCCCCGCTCCTGGGCAATTTCAGTTACGCGGTCAGCCACGACAAAGTCGTCGTCGCGGCCGTAGAGGCTTTTCCCGAAGCGTCGGTTTTGGCCCGCTCGGTTTCGTTGCGCTCCTTGCCGCGCCCACCCGTGAGCAGCCCCCGCGCCAGCGGCGACCAAGGAATAACACCAATGTTTTGGTCTTGGCAGAGGGGTAGCATTTCGCGCTCTTCCTCCCGGTACACGAGGTTGTAGTGGGGCTGCATGCTCACGAAGCGCGTCCAGTTGTGCTTATCGGCCAGGTACAGAGACTGGGCAAACTGCCACGCAAACATCGACGACGCACCAATGTAGCGGGCCTTGCCGGCCTTTACCACGTCGTGCAGGGCTTCCAAGGTTTCCTCAATGGGCGTGTCGTAGTCCCAACGGTGAATCTGATAGAGGTCCACATAGTCGGTGCCGAGGCGCTGGAGGCTGGCGTCAATGGCGCTCATAATGTGCTTGCGCGACAGCCCCCGTTGGTTGGGGCCCGGCCCCATGGGGTTGTACACCTTGGTTGCCAGCACTACCTCGTCGCGCTTGGCAAAGTCGCGCAGGGCGCGGCCCACTACTTCTTCACTGGCTCCGTTGGAATACACGTCGGCCGTGTCAAAGAAGTTGATACCCAGTTCCAGCGCTTTTTGAATGAAGGGCCGGCTTTGCTCTTCGTCCAAGGCCCAGGGCCAGCGTTCAGTGGGCGTGCCATAGGTCATGGTGCCCAGGCAAATACGAGAAACTCTGAGGCCAGTGGCCCCCAAGCGGATATAGTCCATATGGGTTGGTTTAGTTGAGGAAAGCCAGCTGCACACAGCGGCTAGTTGCACGTCGGTTGTTATACGCCTTTCCCTTGCCTTTGCTCTAAGCCAGCTGCGTTAGTATCATAATTTTATCTATGCCGGTGGAGCTATACTCGCGCTTGTTTCCCCCAACGCTTTTCGCGTTTGCCACCCAAGCCCAACCGTACAACTAACCCCTATCTATACTCAGTGACTATACGCCCGTTTCCGCCCCCTGCCATACCTTTGCGCTGCATGTACACGCGGCACGCACCTAGCTCGCCTCAAATTTCTGCTCTGCCTCAGCCCAGAACCGGCCAGAAGAATCTTGCTCCCGCTCCCCCAACACGTTTTGCCTTCTCGCTCCCCCCTCATGACCCTCACTTGGACCACTAAACCCTTCGACGCTCTCACCCTATCGGAACTATACGCCCTGCTGCAGCTACGCTCCGAGGTATTTGTGGTCGAGCAAACCTGCGCTTTTCAGGATATCGACGGCCAAGACCAGGCGGCGTATCATTTACTGGGGCACAGTGAAACCGGTGAGCTGGCGGCGTACACCCGGTTGTTTGGGGCGGGCATTAGCTACCCCGAGGCCAGCATTGGGCGGGTAGTAGTAAGCCCCAAATACCGCCGCTATGGGCTGGGCCGGGAGCTGCTGCACGAGTCGATTGGGGCGATAGAAGCGCTGTTTGGTGCTCAACCCATCCAGATTGGGGCGCAGCTATACCTCAAGGAATTCTACGAGAGCTTCGGCTTTCAGCAGCAGGGAGAGGGCTACTTGGAAGATGGCATTCCCCACATCCACATGATTCGGGCGTAAGCGACCGGCGGCGCAAAACGGTGTCGCCAAGCGGAGGTGTTGATTTTCGGGTTGCTCTTTTAATCCGCCTAACTGGATGGTATCTTTACTCGTTGGATAGCTGCGCCCCAGGTGCAGCTATTTTTGTCCTTTTGCCTACTATCCCCATGACCACTCCACTCGTGCCGGTTGATTATCAACAGCTTTTCCGTTCTCTCCCCGATAACTTTTTGCTGATTGCGCCGGACGAAGACGCCACGATTCTGGATAACACCGACCGCCACGTAGGCGTGTCGTTGAAAAGCCGGGAGGCGGCCGTGGGCAGGCCCTTCTTTGAGGCCTATCCCGCTACCGATGAGGAGTCGGCTGCTATTATTCGGGAGTCGCACGAGCACGTACGCCGCCACTTGGAGCCGCATACTATGCCCCTGATTCGGTACGACCTAGCACGGCCGGAGGCCGAGGGTGGTGGCCTAGAGGAGTTGTACTGGGAAGCTACCCACTACCCCGTTTTGGATGCCCAAGGCCAGCTGCAGTACATCCTGCAGCGCACCCAGGATGTGACGGAAAAGATGCGAGCGGCCCAACTGGCCGAAGCTACCCGCAAAGCCCTCAACGACGAGCAGGAGCGCACCCGGTTTATCCTGGAATCGTTGCCGGTGATGATCTGGACGGCCCAGCCCGATGGCAACCGAGACTTCTTTAACACCCGCTGGCTGCAGTTTACGGGCCACCCGTTGGAAGAAGAAGTAGGCATGCAATGGCTGAACCGCTTGCACCCCGATGACCGGGACCGAGTGTTGAAGATTTGGCAGGAATGTCTGCGGACCGGGCAGCCCTACCAAGCTGAGTACCGCCTGCGCCGCGCCGATGGCCAGTACCGCTGGATGCTGGTGCGCGGCCACGCCCACCGCGACGCCGACGATACCATTACGATGTGGGTTGGTGGCGGCACCGATATTCACGACCAGAAGCAAATGGTGCAGGAGTTGCTAGAGCAAAACGAGCAGCAAGCCACCCTTTCCGACCAGGCCTACCAGGCTTACCAGGAAATGCAGGCCCAGCGCGAAACGTTCTACAACCTGTTTATGCAAACGCCCGCGCTTATCTGCATCCTGCGTGGGGCTGAGCACCGCTATGAGTTTGTGAACCCCGAGTACCAACGCTTCTTTCCCAGCCGGAAACTAGTGGGGCTTACTGTAGCGGAGGCCTTGCCGGAGATAGCGGAACAAGGCTTCATTGACTTGCTTGACGGGGTGTACTCTACCGGCGAAACCTTCATAGGTACTGAAATAGTAGTTATGGTTCACCCGCAGGACGAGGAGCCCCAACGGCGCTACCTCAATTTCACCTATCAGCTTTTCCGTGAGCAGGGCCAGAAAGCCGGCATCACGGTGTTTGCCTTCGATGTTACCGACTTAGTGCAGGCTCGGCAGGCCCTTGAAAACCCAGGTGCTGGTGTTCAATAAGATGGTTTCCCACTTTGCTTTCGGGCAACTATCCCCCCTTCTATGGACATGACCACCCTGGATTTTCAGCAGGCGCGTATCAAGCAAGTGCTGTTTAAATCCCGGCTGCGCTCTACACTTTACGGAGTACGCGAGGCTGATCCTAACTTGTTTGCTATCCGCCAAAGCCCGCTGGGCGAATGGCTGTACACCGTGGTAAAACCCCGCTATGGGTCTTTACCTGCCGTACTGCGCCTAGAGCAGGAAGTGCAACGCATGCTCGACACGGGCCGCGCCTTGGTGCAACAGCAGCAACGCGGACAACTGGAAGAGTCACGCTCAGGCATGGAGCGAATTGATGCGCATGCTACCCGCATCGAAGCGCTACTACAAGAGCTGGAGCAGTCAGCCTTGGCGTAGCCCTGTGCCGATATAACGGCGGGCCTGCGTATTATTGGCCGTATGAAATGCTCTCCTCTTTTGCTGCTGGCGGCCCTAGGCAGTGCGTGGCTGACTAGCCCAGCCACGGCGCAGGCCCCCCTTCCCAAACCCGTAACCAAAGCCCTTGACCGCGTGCGGCCTGGGGATGTAAAGGCGCACATCTGGTACTTGGCCGATGACCGGCTGCGCGGCCGCCAGCCCGGCACGCCTGGCTACCAGATGGCCGTCGACTACGTGACTACCCAGCTGCGCCAGCTGGGGGTGCAGCCAGCCGGTGAGGCAGGCACCTTTGTACAGCGTGTGCGCTTGCGCCGCGCCACCACCCAGCTCGGGGCTACCCTCACGCACCAGGACCAAGGCAGCACTACGGCCCGGCCCTTCACCTATGCCACCGATTTTCTGCTAAACCCCCACCCCGAGCAAGCTGCCGTAACGGTAGAAGCGCCCGTGGTGTTTGCGGGCTACGGCATTAGCGCCCCCGAGCTGGGCTATGATGACTACGCGGGCTTGGACGCGAAAGGCAAGCTAGTGGTGGTGGTGCGCGGTGCGCCGGCTCGTTTTCCAAGCACCGTAGCCGCGGCCAGCCAAGACCTAGGCATGACCCTGCAAAACGCAGTGCGCCACGGCGCGGTAGGCGTACTGGTGGCCGCTACGGCAGCTCCCGCTACACCTCCCTCAGCTACTGCTCGGCGTAGTACTAATAGCGTACTGGGTCCCGATGGGCGGGTAGCGGCTTCGCGCACCTACGCCCCAGGTAGCTCCTTGCAGGTGGTGGGCAACGTAGGTGCCGCGGCCTTCAACGACTTGCTGCGCACGGCGTCGCTGGATACTGGCCGGGTGCTGCCCTCCTTACGGCGGGGCACGCCGGCCTCGGCGCCACTAGCCACCACCCTGCGGGCCAGCTACCAGTCGAGCTACCACGACTTCGACAGCTACAACGTGGTGGGCAAAGTGGAAGGCTCCGACCCTACCCTGCGCAATGAGTACGTGGTTCACTCGGCCCACCTCGACCACCTAGGCGTGGGAACATCCGTGCAGGGCGACTCGATTTATAACGGAGCCCACGACAACGCTTCGGGCGTGGCTTCGGTGTTGGAAATTGCTCGCATCTATTCCCGTATCAAGCAGAAGCCGCGCCGCTCGGTGCTCTTTGTGCTGCAAACGGGTGAGGAGTTGGGCCTGCTGGGCTCGGGCTACTTTGCAGCCTTCCCTACGGTACCGAAGGCTAGCTTGGTGGCCGACGTAAACACCGATATGCCCACTATCATTGCGCCGCTACTGTCGGTGGTGCCACTGGGAGCCCAGCACTCTAGCCTCAGCCAGCCGGTAAACCAAGCGGCGCACTACCTCGGGCTTAGCGTGGAAAACGACCCGGAGCCGGACCAGAACCGCTTTATTCGCTCCGACCAGTACAGCTTTGTGCTACAAGGCATCCCAGCCCTGCACATTAAGTATGGCAACCGCACCGCCGATGGCCGGAACAACCTCGACGAAACGGTGAAAAAGTGGCGGGCTACTACCTACCACAAACCGCAGGATGGCACAAACGGAGTATTCGATTTCGAGGCGGGCCGCAAATACGTGCAACTCAACTTTCTCATTGGCTACCTGATAGCGCAGGAAACCAAGCGCCCCACCTGGAATACCGGCGACTTCTTTGGGCGGCAATTCGGACAGGCTCAGTAAGAGACCGGTGTGCGCTTCTGAATTATTCCACGAAAAATGTGAAGTAAATCTGGAATATAATTCCGATTATTAGCCATCTGAGGCAAGGAGCAATACAGTACGATTCAGGTACGACTGATGCTGGCAAGCCGTTAGTTTCCGCTTTGTCAGCTCACTGCATGTTTATCTACGGCCACCTTTCTTCTCCCCTGCACACGGCTCCTCTACCGGGCTCGTGCTCGGCCTGCGCTGCCGTAGACAGCCAGCAGTTGCATATTGTTGGGCATTACGCGCACGTGTATTGGCTTCCATTGTTCTCCATCGGCAAATCAGGCGCCGCCGAATGTCAGCAATGTCAGCGGGTGATACCGGCTAAGCACATGGAGCCCGTCCTTAAACAGGCATTTATCACCTTGCGCAAAAACGTGCGAGTACCCGCCTGGCACTTCGCTGGGTTGCTGCTTGTGGTGCTGGGGCTGGCGTGGAGTACGGTAGTGTACAGCACCAATCAGAAAGCCAACCAAGTCTTTATTGCGGCGCCTCACAAAGGCGATATGTACCACATCAAGACCGACAATGGTCACTACTCCTTACTGAAAGTGGCGGCCGTGGCGGGCAACAGTGTGAAGCTGCTGGCCAATAGCTACGAAATTGACCAGGAAACCAAAGTAGCGGAACTCAACAAACCCGAAAACTACGCCTCCGAGCCCGTTGAGCTAACCCGCTACGACCTCAATATTATGCTGGCAAAAAAGGAAATAGTAGCGGTAGAGCGCCCATAGCACTATTGCCGCCTTACGCCGCTGCCCACCCTAGCAAGCGCACACGCTGCTACGGGTGGGCAGTTGGGTTTAAGGCCGCTTGCTCTCCCACAGGGCTTTTGCGGCCGCGTGCTCCCGGTAAATGCGGGCCAGGATTGCCGCATCGGGGGCAGTACCGAGGTAGATAGCCGCGCCCTGCTCCCGGGCGTAAGCATTTTGCACCTGGGCTACCTGCCGAAGCGTACGAAAGTGCGGGAACAAGTCGGCGTCAGGAACCTCATCATCAATGATCAGGAGGTAGGACCAGGGCCGGGCGGGTCGCTTCGGAAACCACAACAGGTAGCTCCCATTGAAGCTATGCGCCGACGGCATGGGGCGGCTTCGGTTATAATAATTGATGGCGCCCGCCTGCCCGTAGTTGGCAGTTAAAATGAGGGTTTGGTTTCTGGTTTCGGGAGGTAGCTGCTGATACACCCACCAAGTTTTGCCGGCCAGTTCCTGCCAGCCCAGCATATCGGCAAAGTCTTGGGGCAGGGAATGGTCGCGGCCATCTTCCCAGCGCAAGGCCCCGCTACCTCGGTAGGCCTCGCCCACCTGCTGCATACGGGCGGGCGCAAACAGCGTGAAAGTCATTGGTAACAGGGGCACTAGCAGCAGCACGGGCAGCAGCAGCAGAGCCGGCCGCAGCCACTGCTGGCCCCGTGGCCACCCCTCCAACTGTCGCTCCCACCACACTGCTCCGGCCGCAAACAACACAGGATAATAGCCCAGCGCGTAGTAGCTCTTGCCGTGCAGCACCGTTAGCAGCAGTAGGCCCAGGCAGTAGATGAGGCCTAGTACCCGGTAGGCAGCAGCGGCCGGTACACTAGCAACGCCACCAATCCCGGCACCCACACCCACAGCGCTGGCAAGCACATGAGCAGCTGGTCCTTCCAGAAATCGGCCCCCGACACGTTCACGAGCTGAGTATCATGCAGCTCCTGCATGTGATGCAAAAAAGGAATACCATGCTGCAATTGCCACAGCACATTGGGCAGCCACACTAGCGCCGCTACGCCTGCTCCCATCCACAAAGCTCGCGTCAGCAGCAGCCGACGCAGGTCTGTGAGCAGCAAGCTAACCATCAGGGCTCCGATAAAGAATAGGGCCGAGTACTTGTTCAGTAACCCTAGCCCCAGCACGGCCCCCATGCCTAACAATAGGCCAGCCCGCTCCTTTTGCCGGTAGCAGATTAGTAAGTAGCTGACTAGAGTAAAGGCAAGTACCTCGAAGGAATTGGGTTGAAACAGGAAGTTGAGCCGCGCAAAACCACCCAGGAGGTAGCACAGGCCCGCTAGCCCTACCGCCCACCCGCTACCGCCCAGGCGCTGGGCAGCTCGCGCCACCAAGTACACCGTGAGGCTACCCCACAGGAAGGGCCAGAACTTCACCCAGAAGTAGCCGCCCCCGAGCTGCAGGGTAACCCAGCTTTGCAGGGCCGTCAGCGGAGGCACCTCAATGTAGCCCCAGGCTAGGTGCTGTCCGTAATTGAGGTAGAGATATTCGTCGCGGTGCAGTTCGTAGGCCCGACTAGCGAGCAAAAAGCCAGACGCAAACTTGAGGACAGCCAAGAGCAACGGGAGCAGGCGGGAAGCTTCATGCCAACAATATAGCACCCACCTAATACACGAGAGCTACTCGCTTGTTCTTCTCGCTACGCTCATGCAGCCTGTTGCTGCCGCTGAATTAGTAGGCCGGCTACAGCTCCTTCGGCAGGCGGATGCCTTCCAGATAATCGTGCAGGCCGGCCGAGTGCTGAAAGAGGTGGATAAACAAAATTCGCTCTTCTCCCCACTGGCACCACTCTTCCGCGTAAAAGTCGCCCACGGCAAACAAGCGCAGACGGAAACTATCCTGCCGCCGCTCGGCCAACAAATGGCCGTGGCCGCGCAGGTGCTCGGCTTGGCGGTACATGTGCAGTTGTTTAAACTCAGCGAACTTCATAGCGCTTGAAAACCCAAAGATACTGCTGCTGGGTTCCAGTAGGGAGGTAGCGCCCCCGCGAAAATGCGCCCCCGTCCTCCTTGCTTGGCTTCTTAAGCCGCAACAGGGGAAACGGCACGCGCACTATTTCACCATCTTCGCGGAATGAAGACGATTCGCTTTCCGCACCCGCTGGTGCTGCTGACGGGGTTTGTGTTGCTGGCTTGCCTGTTGAGTTACGTGCTGCCCGCTGGGGTATTTGAACGCCAAGCCGATGCTGCCACCGGCCGCGACGTGGTAGTGGCGGGCTCTTACCACCGCGTACCGGCTACTCCGGTTACCCCCTTGCAGGCCCTGGTGAGCATTCCGAAAGGACTGGTTGATTCTGCTTCCGTGATTTTCCTGGTGTTTCTAGCCGGCGGCGCCTTTACCGTGGTGGACCAGACCGGGGCGCTCCGCCAGGGGGTAGACTGGCTGTTGGCGCGGTTTCGGGGGCGCGAGGCCATCGTTATTCCCATTATCTCGGTGCTGTTTGCGACTATGGGTGCCCTGGAGAACATGCAGGAGGAAATTGTACCTTGGTGCCCGTGCTCCTGATTTTGATGCGGCGCATTGGCTACCCGCCCCTCACCGCTGCCGCCGTGAGCCTGGGCTCGGCGGCCGTGGGGGCGGCGTTTAGCCTCTGAACCCGTTTCAGGTAGGGTTGGCGCAGAAGCTGGCCCAGCTACCCCTGCTTTCGGGCGGTGGGTTTCGGATGGTCTTTCTGGGCTTGGCCTTGGTTATCTGGATCAGTGGTACCGTGCGCTACGCCCTGCGCCACCGAGTAGCCCCGGCTGCCACCGAAGAAGCCGACCCAGCCGCCCTTCACACTGGGCAAAACCACGGCTTCGTTTTGCTACTGCTGTTTGTCACCTTTGGCTTTTTCGCCTATGGCGTTCTGCAACTAGGCTGGGAGTTTGAGCAGATGGCGGCTTTGTTTCTCGGGCTCGGCATTGTGGCGGGCTTGGTGGGCGGCCTAGGCCTAACGGGTACGGCCGAAGGCTTTCTGGCCGGCTTCCGCGACATTGCCTTCTCGGCTATTCTCATTGGGTTTGCCCGCGCCATCTTCGTTGTGCTGGAGCAGGGCCACATAGTAGATACTGTGGTCAATGCCCTGTCGGCGCCGCTGGCAGGGTTGCCCGCCTGGCTCTCGGCCTTGGGTATGATGGGCGTGCACACGGCCCTGCACCTACCAGTACCCAGCGTGAGCGGGCAGGCCGTGCTGACCATGCCTCTGCTCGTTCCGCTCTCCGACCTCATTGGCCTTTCGCGCCAGGTTACGGTGCTGGCTTACCAGTACGGGGCCGGCCTTTGTGAGCTAATTACGCCCACCAACGGCGCCCTAATGGCCATTGTGGCGGCGTGCGGCGTGCGATTTGACGCGTGGTGGAAGTTCGTACTGCCGCTCTACGCGCTGCTGGTGCTGCTAGGCATTGTGGCCGTGGTAGTAGGCATTGCACTGGGAATATAAACCTGGGGGCAACTAATACAGAAGCCCCAGGTCCTCAACCTCCAAAACCCTTGCCTACCAGTGCAAAGTAGCAGGGTAGCGGGCTGCCTGACCGTGCAAAATACTCCTAGCACCGCGGCTCTTCCCCAACGGAATGCGCCCAACAGTGAGGCTCTCTCTTGTGCGCGCGAGGCTGGTGCCACGGCTACCGCATATCGGGCAGGCAGCACTCCTGAAACCGCTCACGCCCGGGGGCCTTTGTTTAGCCCTGACAGTGCTATAGTGCCCGTGAGACGGACTGTAGTACTGCCAGGGCTAAACAAAAGCGGAGCTATAATGAGTTGGCACAGCCGTTTTTGTCGTTTGACAGGTAAACCCGGCTTAGGGTGCTTCCAAGAATTTACTCGGTGCGGTTGCTGCCATCTGAGCAAGTATAGGCTTTGCGGGCACTACACATGGTAGTGTCAGGCGCGGGCTTGCTATGGTGTACTGATTGCAACACCCCTGATTCTCTTTTCTTTGCGCTTATGCTACGTTTTCTGCTTCTGGGGCTGCTGGGGCTGCTCACGTTCACTGCCGGGGCTCAGGGGCCCGTTACCATTAAAGGGCGGGTGCTGGACGCGCAAACGCGCCAGCCGGTATCCTACGCCCAAATTGGGGTAGGCGGCAACCAGCTGGGCACCAGTGCCAACGAAGAAGGCCGCTTCTCTTTAAGCATCCCCCCCGAGTATCAGCAGCTGACCCTAGAAATCACCTTTATTGGTTACCGTCGCGCCACGGTGCAGCTGCCTGTGCCAGCCGGCCAGGAGGTGCAAGTATTGCTAGCGCCTGCGCCTACCCAGCTGGCCAACGTCACCGTGTCGGGCTCGGCGCTGGGCATTGTGCGGGCCGCGGTAGCCCGCATTCCGCGCAACTACCCCTCCCGCCCGGCCATGCTGACGGGCTTCTACCGCGAGTCCAGCAACGTGCCGGGGGGGCGCTACCAGTACTTGGCGGAGGGCATTCTGAAAGTGCGCAAAGTATCGTACCGCACGCCCCGCGAAACCGGCGATGTGCAACTCTCCCAAACCCGCAAGTACGAAGCCGCCGACTCTAGCCGCATTCAAATGCTGTGGCAGGCCGGCCCCTTTATTCCGCACCGGTTCGACTTTGTGCATAGCCGCGCCGATTTCATCAATAAGGCGCATTTCAGTGAGTACGACTACCAGATGGGCGACCCTACTACCTTCAATGGCCGGCCAGTGTACGTTATCATCTTCACTCCGCGGCGCGGCGCTACCAAAGCCAACTACCAGGGACGCCTTTACATTGACCTGGATACGTACGCCTTTTTGGGGGCCGACTACCACCTGACGCCCGGTGGAGTGCGGCGCTACCAGGCTCAGTTTGGGGTGCAGTTTTCCTCGGCCTATACTGCACGCACCCGCCACGTAAGCTACCAACGCTACGCCGGCCGCTGGCACCTGAAGCGCGTGTGGGACCAGGCCGTGCGCACCACGCCGAGCCCGCCCTACCAGCATACCAGTGAGTTCATCACCACGGCTATTGATACGGCCCACACTGCGCGCCCAGCCTACGCCGACCGCCTACAGTTTGAGGACGTATTTTTGCGCAACTCCGTGCGCTACGACTCTACATTCTGGCAGCACTATACCACCTTGGTGCTGCCCAAGCAGGTAGCCCAGCAGTTACTAGACGAAGAACGCCAGCGCAAAGCCGAGCAGCTATTCTCCGACTCGGCTGCCATGGCGCCCGCCTCCCGGCCCTGGATTCCGTCGCTCTTACCACTGCCAGCACGTCCCCACCCGATACAATTTCTGTTTCACGTAAGCCTGGCAAGCGTACGTATGGGCAGCTTCGCTACTACCTCAGCATTAATGCTGTGCCCTTGCTAGTTACGCCAGGAAGCTTACTGGTTTCCTATGCTCCGACGGGTTCGTCATTTGCTCCCGTTATAGCCGCCACCGTGCGCCCCCGCCAGCTTAGCGCCATGCCTGGGGGCAGCTACCAGTACCGGTTTGCCCAGCGGTGGGTAGCCCGCTATGGGTTTGGTACGGTACGGGGCGAGGTGCGCGGCGGGCTCAACAGTTGGGGACTATTCTACCGCTACAACCTTTCACAGCGCCACCGGCCGTTCTACGTGCGCGCCGGCCTCGACTACAGCACCCTCAAGCTACGGCAGCGCTTGGGTCGCCTGCCCAACCCCGACGCCAACCTGCGTGTGGACGGCACCCGCCTGAATGCCAGCCGCCTTGCCCTGGGCCTGCAAACCGTTACGACTGGCTTTCAGCCTCACTTGGGGGCCGAGCTAGAGCTTAATGCGCGGTACCAACTATTGCTGGAAGCCAGCTATTGGGTGCGGCCTCGCACCCGGCAGGAATTACTGCTGGAGGAAAAAAGAGGCTTCTTTCGCAGCAATGCCACGGTGTCATTGTCAAGCCCCGAGTTGCGGGTACAGCTAAACAACGAGCCCCTGCACAGCCCGCTGGTAGTACCACAACGCTTTGGGGTGCGCCTGGGGCTGCAGTTTGGCCAGTTCTGATGCGGCCCCTACCCACGCTAAGAGCGGCCGCTCCGTTCATCTGGCCAGACGAACGGAGCGGCCGCTTTTGGTTCAAAGACAAAACCCACTAAGCGAACCGCAGTTCTTCGGCTTCAAAAACGCGCTTCACTTTGCGCTTTTTTTCCACCATCTGAAACGTAGCGGTGCTAGTAGCTTCGTCCCAATACACGTCGGAGATGAGGCCCCGGTGGGCCGTCCGCCCATCCTCGGGGCTGGTTTCTTCCACTAAGTCGCCAAAGCTGAAAGGGGGCTTGTCGTAGAGTTCTTTGAACAGCTCCCCGCTGACTTTAAACTGCTGCTCATCGTAGCGCAGCAAAATCCAGTCGTCGGTTTCATCTATTTTCTCAAAGACTTTGCCCAACGGCTCCAGCCATTCAAAGCTGCGGCGGTTGGCGGGGTGAATGTAGCGGAAGCCGTAGTCAGGCGTCCAGGAATACAGGCCGTAGATAACAGGTTTCGGTCGAGGCACGATAAAAAGCTTTGATAGTCAGCAAAATGACAGCCCTGCTTTGTAACAGCAGCGCCGCAGGTCAGCAAGCCGGAATGGTGATTTTTACGGACGCAATTTCCGGCTTTTCAGTATAACTACCCCCGCTAGGCTTCGTTCATCAGGGGGAGGCCGCTCGCGAGTGCGGCCTTTTGCTTGCCTTACAACAGGGTACCATGAAGAAGGAAGAGATTTATTTAGGCGACTGGCAGCGCATCCTGTTTGGCGATACGCCCGGTGAGTTCACCTGGGAAGTGCTTGTTCGCACAGTTTTGATCTACCTGATCTTTCTGGTAGTAATGCGCCTGCTCGGCAAGCGCATGAATGCTCAGCTCACCATTACGGAGCTGGCTGTGATGCTCACGTTGGGGGCAATTGTGTCGGTGCCGATGCAAACGCCCAACCGGGGTATGATTCCGGCCGTGCTGCTTCTGCTGTGCGTGCTGTTTTTCCAGCGGGGTAGCAACTGGTGGGCTTTTAAGCAACGCAAAGTGGAGGCGGTACTGCAAGGCAATGTGACTTTGCTTGCCAAAAACGGCGTGTTGCTGCTGGATAAGTTGAAGGAGGAGCGAGTGTCGCACGAGCAACTCTACGCCCAGCTTCGCGACCAGAAAATCACCCAGCTAGGCCAAGTGAAACGGGCTTATATGGAAGCCGACGGCACCTTCAGTATTTTCCAGCAAGAGCCTCCCGTGCCTGGGCTTAGCGTGCTACCCGACCTCGACCAGCGCCTGCGGCGTAGCCAGGAAACCGTGGACAGCACCAAGGCCTGTCGCTACTGCGGAACCGTAGCAACACCCCAAAGCCACACCGGCACGCAGTGCCCCAACTGCCACCACGACGACTGGACTCCAGCCGTGCGCTAATTTACTTACTATCAACCACGGGTTTCTGGCCTAGTGCTCAAACGGGCACTACGAGGTGCCACTGTGGGCTTTCACACCCATTTTCGCAGGTATGCAGCAAGAAGAATTCAAACTGTTCGACACCATGCGTGTCATACTCGGCGACGTGCCGTGGAGCTTTCTGATAGAGGCTGTTATTCGCGTTACCTTTCTGTACGTGTTGCTCGTGGTGGCCATGCGGCTCATGGGCAAGCGCATGGGCGGCCAGCTCAGCCGCAACGATACGGCCGCCATGGTAGCCATGGCTGCTGCCGTGGGGGTACCCATGCAAGCTCCCGACCGGGGCCTTATGCCTCCTTTGTGCATTGCGGTTATCATTGTGGTGGGCCAGCGCCTGATAGCGGCCTGGACGCTGCGCAGCAAGAAATTTGAGCAAGCTTCGCAAGATGACATTGCTATTCTGCTGGAAGATGGCTGCCTGCAGTATAGCGCCATGGAAAGCTCGGTGCTGCCCAAAGAGCGCCTGTTTGCCAAGTTGCGGAGTGAAGGTATTACGCACTTAGGCCAGGTGAAGCGGGTATATATGGAAGCCAACGGCAACTTCACCATTCTGCCTCAGGAGCCCCCCCAGCCCGGCCTTACGGTGCTACCCAACTGGGACGAGGAATTCTTGGCAGATCAGGAGAAAGCACCGGATACCCTGGCTTGCGCCCACTGCGGCAACGTGCTCCCGAGCAAACAGGCGAGCAACCAAGTCTGCCCCCACTGCCAGCACCAGCAATGGCTTCCAGCAGTAGTCGGCTAACGTAGCATTATTTCATTGCAAGCTCATCATCAGCAGTTTACCCTCTACCTCAACGCTATTTACTTAAAAACATAGGCAGAATTTTATCAGAAGAGCCTTAGGAGAGCATTTTCTAGGATTATAACTAATTTTTGGGATAGGCAGTATGTAGCAACATCTGTTGAGCTTTTGCGCTGCACTACACCTATACCTAATGCCTGAAATTGACTCCCCCACTGCTCCCGTGCTACAAGCTGGCATGGGCGCTCTTCCGCACGAACACGGCACTACGTTCCGCGTGTGGGCCCCGGCCGCCACGGCGGTTTCTCTTGTTGGTCCTTTCAACGAGTGGAGCCCCAAGACGCACCCCCTAACCCACGAAACCGACGGCTACTGGTCGGCCGATTTCGATGCGCTTGGCCCCGGCACTGAATACAAGTTTTGGCTGAAAACACCCTCGGGTGAGCTAACGCGCAACGACCCGTACGCTCGGGAGGTAACCCATTCAGCGGGCAACTCCATTGTTCCAGATCATACCTTCGACTGGGAAGACGACCACTTCCAGATGCCCCCCTGGAACGAGCTGGTGATTTACGAGCTGCACGTGGGTACCTTCAACGCCCCCGACCCGGAGAAGCCCGGCACCTTTCTCGACGTTATTGACAAGCTTGATTACCTGCAGGATTTGGGTATCAATGCCATTGAAATTATGCCGCCCACGGAGTTTCCGGGTGGCCGCAGCTGGGGCTACAACCCAGCTCACCCCTTCGCCCTCGAAACGGATTATGGCGGACCGAAAGCCTTCCGTGAGCTTGTAAAGGCGGCTCACCGCCTCGGCATTGCCGTTATTCTGGACGTAGTGTACAACCACTTTGGGCCCGGCGACTTGGACCTGTGGCAGTTTGACGGCTGGAGCGAAAATGACGGCGGCGGCATCTACTTCTACAACGACTGGCGCGCCGAAACCCCCTGGGGCCACAACCGCCCCGACTACGGCCGCGACGCCGTGCGCGCTACATCCGCGACAACGCCCTGATGTGGCTGGAAGACTACCGCGTGGACGGCCTACGTTGCGACTCTATTTCGCACATCCGCAACGTGGACGGCTCCAGTGACCCAGCCCGCGACCTGCCCGAGGGATGGAGCTTGATGACTTGGATTAACGAAGAAGTGCGGGCTCACATGCCTTGGAAAATCACCATTGCGGAAGATTTGCTGGGCAATGAGTACATCACTAAGGCTCCCGAAGATGGCGGCCAAGGCTTTTCCTCGCAATGGGATTCCGCTTTCGTGTACCCCATCCGCGACGCCCTGACTACCCCTGAGGATGCCGACCGTGACATGGAGCAGGTGGCCGCGGCCATCAGCAAGGTGTACAACGGCGACGCCTTCCAGCGCGTCATCTACACGGAGTCGCACGATGAGGTAGCCAACGGCAAAGCCCGCGTGACCGAGGAAATCATGCCGGGCAACGCCACTTCCTGGTTTCCTAAAAAGCGCTCTACCTTAGGTGCGGCGCTGGTATTCACGTCCCCCGGCATTCCCATGATTTTCCAGGGGCAGACAATGCTGGCCGACGGCTCTTTCTCCGACGACCAACCCCTGGACTGGAGCCGCGCCGAGCAGCACGCCGGGCTTGTTCGTCTCTACCACGATTTGATTCAGCTGCGCCGCAACACGGCCGGCCACACCCGCGGCCTCCTGGGTCAGCAGGTGCAGATTCTGCACGTCAACAACGAGGAAAAGGTAATTGCCTTCGCCCGCTGGGACCAGGGTGGCCCCGGCGACATGACCTTGGTGGTGTGCAACTTCGCCGACCGTGCTCATGAAGCCTATTCCATTGGCGTACCCGCAGGAGGCCACTGGCGCGTCCGATTCAACTCCGACTGGGCTGGCTACGACCAAGAGTTTGGCAACTTCGTGAGCTAGATTCTCAAGCGGAAGAAGGTGAGTACGACGACCAGCCCTTCCATGCCGCTTTCGGCCTGGCCCCTTACTCCGTCCTGATTATTTCGCAGGAGCCGGCATAAGGCTAGTAGGTAATTACCAACGCAAAACGCGGTGGGTAGGGATGGTAGCAGTACCGTCCTTGCCCGCCGCGTTTTGCGTTGTACTAGTTAGGCTACGGCCTGACTATGAGCACCTGCCGCTAGGTGGTAGCCTTGCCTGGTGCGGGGCTACTAGGCGTGAATTGTCCTGAGCAAACGCTCCTAATAAAACTGAGCCCAGCTAGGGCCGTAGGGACCTACGACGTGATTTACCCAAAACCATCTGGTTTTTATACTGCGAAACACGTCGAGAACCATATCTTGCCGCTGCTCCCACCGAATCATCTTTTCTATGCAAGTACCCCTCCCCGCCCCCGAACCCATTGCTCCGGATGCCCTGCTCGTGGAAGTAGCCTGGGAAGTCTGCAACCAGGTGGGCGGTATCTACACCGTTATCCGCTCGAAAGTACCTGCCACGGTGCAGGCCTGGGATGAGCGGTACTGCCTGCTCGGCCCCTACTTTGCCCACCAGGCCCAGGGCGAGTTTGAGCCCTACGACGACTACCAGCTAGCCAAGCTTTCCGACCCTTTTGCGGGTGCCGTGCGCGAAATGCGGCGCCAGGGGTATGATGTGCATTTGGGGATTTGGCTTGTGACGGGCCGCCCACGCGTGGTGCTCATCAACCCCTACCAGGTGTACGACCGGCTCGGCCAGATCAAGTCTGACCTCTGGCACCACCACCACATTCCTACCCCCGACAGCGACGATCTGCTGCACCAGGTAGAAGCTTTTGGCTATCTAACGAAGGTGTTCCTGCAGATCTTAACGGCCGAGGTAGTTCCTCCGCAGCGCGTACTGGCCCACTTCCACGAGTGGATGACGGGCGTTGCCATTCCCGATCTGCGGCGGGAGCAAGTGCCCGTGCACATCGTATTCACCACGCACGCCACCCTGCTAGGCCGCTACCTGGCCATGAACGACCCCAATTTCTACGACCACCTCATGCAGGTGGATTGGCAGGCGGAGGCCCGGCACTTCAACATTGAAACGGCCGTAACCATTGAACGAGCAGCGGCCCACGGTTCCCACGTCTTCACCACCGTGAGCGAACTGACGGTACGGGAATGTATTTATTTGCTCGACCGGATTCCGGACGCGGTGCTGCCCAATGGCTTGAACATTGAGCGGTTTGTGGCCTTGCACGAATTTCAAAACCTGCACCAGCAGTACAAGTCCAAAATTCACGAGTTCGTGATGGCACACTTCTTCCAGTCGTACTCTTTCGATCTGGATAAGACCTTGTACCTGTTTACGAGTGGGCGCTACGAGTACCACAACAAAGGCTTCGACTTGACCCTGGAGGCGTTGGCCCGCCTCAACTACCGCCTGCAGCAGAGCGGCCTGGAGGGCGATGTAGTCATGTTTTTCATCACCAAGCGGCCCGTTCATAGCATCAACCCCCAGGTGCTGCAAAACCGGGCCGTGCTGGAAGAAGTGCAGGCCACCTGCGAGGCAATTGAGCGCCAAGTGGGCGAGCGGCTATTCTACGCCGCTGCTGCCAGCACCGACCACCGCCTACCCGACCTGAGCAGCATGGTAGATGACTACTGGAAGTTGCGCTACCGCCGCCTGCTCCAAACTTGGAAAACCCAGCACCTCCCCTCCGTCATCACCCACAACCTGGTAGACGACCAGAACGACGACATCCTAAACTTTGTGCGCCGGGCCAACTTGGTAAATAACCAGCACGACCGAGTGAAGATCGTGTATCACCCTGATTTTGTATCGCCTACCTCGCCCCTGTTTGGCATGGAGTACGGCCAGTTTGTGCGCGGCTGCCACTTAGGGGTGTTCCCGAGCTACTACGAACCCTGGGGGTATACCCCGCTGGAGTGCGTAGCCCGCGGCGTACCAGCTATTACCTCCGACCTTTCTGGCTTCGGCGACTACGCCTTGCAGCACGTGCCAGCCCACGAAGACAAAGGAATCTTTGTGGTGCGCCGCCAGGAAAAGAGCTTTGAGGAGTCGGCTGAGGAACTCACGGATATGCTCTGGAATTTCGTGCAGCTCAACCGCCGCGAGCGAATCATGCAGCGTAATAACGTAGAAAGCTCCTCAGAAATGTTCGACTGGAAAAACCTGCGTATTTACTACGACCGTGCCTATGCCTTAGCCCTGGAGCGTAGCTAAGCCTCTATTTTCCTTGCGGAAAAAGAGCCTAGTTAGGAGATGTACCTGGCTAGGCTCTTTTGTTATGTTGTCCTCTGTAGTTGTAGTCTATTGCAAGGCTTCACTAAATCTTAATACTAGCCTTCTTTTCTTCGCCCAATGACGCGCCGCCTCCACCTGCTGGTTTCTTTACTGCTGCTCGGGGGCACGGCAATAGCGCAAGAATTTTGGCTAGAGCCAGTGCGTTTTATAGTAGCGCCCGGCGCGGTCGTGCACCTGCGGCGGCTTATGGGGCGGGGCTTTCAGCAGCCGCAGCGGTGGGCTGGCCGGAGTAGCCGCCTAACTACTTTTCGGCACTATGCGCCGGGCCAATTGCCCGTTGATCTTCTACCTACCATGGCTGCCGCGGACACCTTGCAGAGCACCCTTACCATTGCCCAGCCTGGTACCCATCTGCTGGCACTGGCTACCAACGATGCCTATAGTACCCTAGCGGCCAACGAGTTTAACGACTACTTGCGTGAGGCCAAGCTGGACTATATAGTAGCCCTGCGCCAGCAGCGGGAAGAAATGCAGAAGCCTGGCCGGGAAGCGTACCGGCGGTGCGCCAAGACCCTTGTGCAAGCGGGCCCCGTTTCAGCCGCCGACACGGCGCGGGCCTGGAGCCGGGCAACAGGCTTGCCCCTCGAATTGGTGCCCGAACAAAACCCTTACGCACTCCGTGCTGGCGCGTCCCTCACTCTTAGAGTGTTGGCTGCCGGGCGTCCCGTACCCGGCCAAGTAGTGCAGGTGTGGCAGCGCACTTCTCTCCCGGCGGCCCCGCCTTTGCAACTTCGCAGTAACCAAAATGGCCGTGTGTTGTTTCGCTTATCCGGGCCTGGTGATTACTTAGTAAGCACCGTGCGTATGACGCCCGCCCTCAACCACCCGCAAGCTGAGTGGCAAAGTACTTGGTCTACCCTTAGTTTCGGTTTCAAGCCCGACAGATGAGTCCGTAGCGCAGTTTTTCTTCCTTGTCTGGTCCTTAGCGAACACGCTTCGATCAAACAGTTTTTTTGTTACCTTCGCAACTCCCATAACCACCGAACGACCTGCGGTATGAAGTACTCGATAGATAAAAAAGAGACCTACACGATTATCACGATTGATGAGAAAAAGCTCGACACTACCGTCGCGCCGGATCTGAAGTCGGAATTCGTGAAGTTGAATGCTGAGGGCATCAATAACCTGATTTTGGACCTTGGCAACGTCAAGTACACCGATTCGTCGGGGTTGAGCTCTATCCTCATTGCAAACCGTTTGTGCAATTCTACCGGCGGCTTGCTCGTGCTTACTGGCCTGCAAGATCATGTGATGAAGCTCATCACCATTTCCAAGCTGGAGTCGGTACTGCACATTCTGCCCACCGTAGAGGAAGGCATCGACCGTATTTTCCTGCACGCCATTGAGCGGGACCTGACCAGCAAAGAATAGCGTTGAGTACGCCGTTGGCTGTTGGCTGTTAGCTGTTATGTTTCGTACTGACAGCTACCAGCCAGCAGTTTTTTCTTTTTCCAGCGGCGGCGTATACTCGCTAGTGTGTTCTCATTGTCTCATCTTACAAAATGCTAACGGCTCATCGTCGTTGGCGCGCAGCTTCCGTTGGAGTTTGAGCTGAAAATTCTGGGCAGTGCCTCCGCCACCCCGTTCATGGACCGCCACCACACGGCGCAGGTTCTCACGGTGGCCAATTCGCAGTATCTTATTGACTGCGGTGAGGGTACGCAGCGCCGGCTGCTGGAGCATAAGATTCGTCACCAGCGCATCCAGAACATTTTCATCAGCCACCTTCACGGCGACCATTTTTTTGGGCTTTTCGGCCTGCTTGGCACCATGCACCTCAACGGCCGCACTGAGCCGTTGCGGCTGTTTGGTCCGGCAGGGTTAGATGAAGTACTGACTACCCAGTTCCGGCATTCGCACACCCAATTAAGCTTCGAGCTTGATTTCACGCCCGTAGACACTACCCAGCACGGCTGATATTTGAAGACAAGCAGCTCACGGTGCACACCTTGCCCATGCGCCACCGCATACCGTGTTGCGGGTACTTGTTTCGGGAAAAACCCAAGCGCCGCCGACTGCTGGCCGAGCGCCTACCCCACGGCCTCACGCCAACCCAACTTACCGCCCTCACTTCAGGCGAAGACGTAGTAGCAGACAACGGCGAACTGCTAGTTCGCAACGCCGATGTGACAGCCGCGCCCAAGCGCAGCCGCAGCTACGCCTACTGCTCCGATACCATGTACACGGAGAGCCTGGCTGACCTAGTGCACGGGGTAGACTTGCTTTACCACGAAGCTACTTTCCTGGACGATATGCGCGAACGGGCCGCTACCACCCACCACTCCACGGCTCGCCAAGCGGGACTGCTAGCCCGGCGCGCCGAGGTACACCGCCTACTCATCGGCCACTTCTCCAGCCGCTACCGCGACTTACAGCCCCTACTAACCGAAGCCAAAACCATGTTTGAGTGGACGGAACTGGCAGTAGAAGGCCTCACGGTGAGCCTGGCTGAGTAATTATCCGCTTCCGGCCCTCTAGCGCTCCGTTACTTTCATCCTTGATGCTTGCCCCACCGGGTAGCCGGTAGGAGGTGCAGCCCAATGCTTATACCCCATGGGGCACAAAAAACAGCAGCTTTACCTAGTTCTGAGCGGCATATTCATCGTCAATGCCTTGCTGGCCGAAATTATTGGGGTTAAGATTTTCTCCCTGGAGCCCCTAATTGGCCGCCCCGATAATCTGACAGCAGGCGTGCTCATTTGGCCGGTGGTATTCGTGACAACGGACATCATCAATGAATACTTCGGCAAGCAAGGCGTACTACGTGTGAGCTACCTTACGGCCGGCCTTATTTTGTTTGCCTTCTTGGTAATCTATGCCACTACCAAGCTGCCTCCGGCGGCCTTCTGGCTTGATGTGAACAACCAAGATCCGCAGGGCCACCCCATCAACATAGACTTTGCCTACCAAATGATCTTTCGGCAGGGCATGGGCATTATTGCGGGGTCCCTCACGGCGTTTGCCATTGGGCAGGTGCTGGATGCTACGGTATTTCAACTGCTGCGTCGGGCCACCAAGGGGCGCTACGTATGGCTGCGCGCTACGGGCTCCACGTTGGTATCCCAACTCGTAGACAGCTTCGTGGTGCTCTACGTGGCGTTCTACCTGTTCGGCAACTGGACGCTGGACCAGGTACTAGACGTAGCAAATACCAACTACTGGTACAAGTTTGCCGCGGCTATTCTGCTTACTCCGGTACTCTACCTAGCGCACTTTCTGATTGACCGCTACCTCGGCACGGAAGAAACCAGGGAGCTACAACAAGAAGCCAGTGCAGACATCAGCGTATAGCTTGGGCTTCTGCAAGTAGTACTTACTACACCTTAAGTCTACTAAAGGGTATCCACTCCTTAGCTTGTGAATAGCCTTGCGGACTAGAAATTTCACATAGCACTACTGGGCTACGTTGCGGCCGGCACCAGCCTCGCAGGGCCAGTAATGGAGAAGCGGATTCCAACGAATAACTTAGCGGCCCTGATTCACGCTCTTCACACGAGGAGGGCTACGCCCGCTCTTGTGCCTACTGTTTACTAGTTTTTCTCTCCATGTCCCGAATCCTTACCGGCATCCAAAGCACCGGGCGCCCCCACTTAGGCAACTTGTTAGGGGCTATTCTGCCCGCCGTTGAGCTGTCCAAGAATGCGGCCAATGAGTCGCTGTACTTCATTGCTGATTTGCACTCACTCACGACCGTGCGCGACGCGGAGCTACTGCGCCAGAACACGTACGCCGTGGCCGCCTCGTGGCTGGCCTGTGGGTTCGACACGGAAAAAAACCTGTTCTACCGCCAGTCCGATGTGCCGCAAGTGGCGGAGTTGGCTTGGTACCTGTCGTGCTTCACCCCCTACCCCATGCTGGCCAACGCCCACTCGTTCAAGGACAAGTCGGACCGTTTGTCGGACGTGAATGCTGGGCTGTTTACCTACCCAGTGCTGATGGCGGCGGACATTCTGCTCTACGACGCTGACGTGGTGCCCGTGGGCAAAGACCAGATTCAGCACCTGGAAATCACGCGCGACATTGCCTCGGCCTTCAACAACCGCTATGGCGACACCTTTGTGTTGCCGCAAGCCCGCGCCGATGAACAGCTCATGACTATTCCGGGCCTCGATGGGCAGAAAATGAGCAAAAGCTACGGCAACATCATCGACATCTTTGCTGACGATAAGGCGCTGCTCAAAACCATCAAGAGCATTGTATCAGATAGCACCCCGCTGGAAGCGCCTAAGAACCCGGACACGGATACCACCTTCAAGCTTTTCTCGCTACTGGCTACGCCCGAGGAAACGGCCGACATGCGCGCCCGCTACCTGGCCGGCGGCTACGGCTACGGCCACGCCAAGCAGGCCCTCTACGAGCTGGTGCTGCGGCGCTTTGCAACGGAGCGCGAACAGTTCAATTTCTACATCAACAACCTACCCGAAGTAGACCGTAAGCTAGCCGAAGGGGCCCGCAAAGCCCAGGCCTATGGCTCAGAGGTCCTAAATAAAGTACGCGAGAAAGTGGGCTATCAGCGCCGCTGAGGTTCATTCGCGCTACAGGTTCACAGAAACGCAGCCATAAAAATACCCGGTTCTCCGCGTTGAGAACCGGGTATTTTAGTATGCAGCAGGTAGCTTTTCTGAGCACCGCAGTAGCCCCGTTATTTATACAAGCTGCCTAGTATGGCAGGCCATCAACGTTGAAGTGTCGTTGCTCGTGAGAAAAGCTGAACCCTACTTTACTCCCGCGGCTGACCTGCTGATTTTCGAGCTTTTGCTTGACCGATATTTTCTGGATATCATCCAGCGGTGGGGCAATTAAGTCGTTGTTTACGGCGGCAATCATGGCGCTTTCCACGAACAGCTTAAGCCCATCGGGCGTCACTACGTTGTCCGACATGTCATTGTCGGGCAGTTCTAGCTGCTGCACCCCTTCCAGGAAAAAGTGGTTATCAATGTTGATAAGCAAACGGCCCACTAGGTAGCCGGGGTCACTCATGCGCTGGTACTTGATGCTGTCGGCCATGAAGTTGTAGGCCATGATGTGGCCGAAAAACCGCCGCCGGAAGTCTTCTTCCACGTATTTGGTAGGCATGGGGCCGTAGTCGTCGGGGAAGGTGACAATGTTGGAGTGCATCACAAAGACCAGCAGGTCGCCGGAGAAGCGGATATGAAACTCCATATCGTTCACGGGCCGGTATTCGATAATAACCGTGGAATCGACGGGCGTAATGCGGCGGCTCAATTCTACTACCAACTCCTGCGACACCTTCCGCAATAAATCGAAAGTAGCCAGCGTGTTGCGGTAGATGGCCTGCTTAGCCGTGGACTTCTGCCGGAGTCCATCAAAAATTAGGTTGAGGCGGTCGGCGGGGGTAGCGCCTGGCTCACCGGGGGCGTTGGTAGCCGTGTTATCAGAATTGGGCACGCCCGCAACGGTGGTGGGTGCCGGGGCACCGGGCGTTCCGTCGTTTACATGCGCAAGCGTAGCTGGCGTTGGTGCCGATTGAGGTAATTCGTCCATACAAACAGAAGCAAAGGCGCGTGAGTAGGTAGTGCGCAATGAGAAATATTACCAGCAATGCGGTAGAATCCTACTTCATCTACGCAAAGGAGGGCGCCAACAGTTTCGGAAACACCTATATACATATGTCCATCAACTACTTATACATTCGTTCCTATCTCATTTTCTGAGGATGCATCCAGTGCCTGCAGGTGGGCGCCTAGGTGAGGTGGCGGCGGCAAGTGAGTAGCCCGGGGCCACGCTGAACTATGGAAGGCCACAGTGCGCAAGCCCGGGTGCGGAAACTCCGGGGAAGCGGGTAGCAGCATCGAGTGCGCGGCCTCCTGCGCCAGGGCTTGTCCTACTGTGCGCACCGCCCCGGCGGGTACAGCAAGCCTTTCCAGAGCCGCTAGCAGAAGCGAGCTTGGGAGTTGTAGTATCCGCTCGCGCAAGAGCTGCTCTAGCTCGGCACGGTGCGCTACGCGAGCAGCATTGGAAGCAAATCGGGCCTCCTGCGCCCAGATGGGCCGCTCCAGCACAGCACATAGGTGTTCAAACTGCCGGTTGGTACCTACTGCCAGCAAGAGGCGCACCCCATCAGAGGCTTCGTACACAGTGCCGTAGGGCACAATACTAGGGTGGCCCGACCCCATAGGGCGGGGCTCTTGCCCCGTTACCAGGTAGGTAGAGGCTTGATTCGCCAGGGAAGCCAAAGCACTATCCTGCAACGATACGTGCACCACTGCCCCCTGGCCCGTTTGCGTGCGCCGGTAGAGGGCCGCAAGCAAGCCCTCTTTCAGTTGGTGCGCGGCCAACAGGTCAATCAGGGCTACGGGCATTTTGAGGGGTTCCTGGCCAGGACCAGCCGCATTAAGATGCATGAAGCCCGTTTCTGCTTGCAGCACGGCATCGTAGCCCGCCCGCGGAACGGCGGCCCCGTAGCCCGTGATGAGGCCATACAGCAGCCGCGGATTGAGCGCTGCCAGGGTGTCGTAATCTACTCCTAGCTTGGTGGCGTCACCGGGTTTGTAACTAGCTAGTACTACGTCGGCGTGGGTGGCTAAGCGGTGCACAGCCGCGCGGCCAGTAGCAGTAGTAAGGTCAAGCACAATGGACTGCTTGCCCCAGTTGGCGCAGGCGAAGTAAGCCGTAACGTCGGTACCGGGGGCTTCGCCGGGAGTGCGCCAGGTGCGGGTTACGTCGCCGCCGGGGGCTTCAATCTTCAGCACCTGTGCGCCCAGTTCCGCAAAAAACTGCCCTACCTGCGGGCCAGCCAGCACAGAAGCCAGCTCGATAACTGTTAGTCCGGTGAAGGGAAGTGAGAGGTTAGAAGCAGTACTGGGCATGGAGCGAGGGTTGGCATCAGCTGGCAAGATAGCCCCGGTCGCGGAGTGCGAGCACGGGGTCAGCGGGAAGTTGCTCCAAGCGCCCTCCGTGCAGCAGGTACACAACGTCGCACAGGGGTAGCACTTCGGTGTAGCGGTGGTCGGTGAGCAGGATGCCTTTCTGTGCTTTAGCTTGCCGAAACATCTCGCCCAAAGTTTCTACGTGCAGTGGCATCACCCCCGAAAAAGGCTCATCAAACAACGAAAACCGCGTTTTGGCATGTAGCAGCAGTAGCACCTGCACTAGCCGGGTAGTACCCCCCGAAAGCTCACCGATGCGGCAGGAAACCTGAGCCCGTATATCTGGAAAGTTAGCCAGTGCCTGTTCAGCATCAACCCCAAGCATGCGTGCTGCTTCCATCAGCGTGAGGTGCTCTGGCAGCAGTGGCACCTGGGGAAGGTAGTTCAGCAGGCCTGGCTTTCGATAGGCGGGCACTACACGCTGCCCATTCACCCGCACGGAGGCGTCGGCGACGTGGCGGCCACCAAAGACAGTTTGCAGCAGGTAGATTTACCGCAGCCGTTGCGCCCCAACAGGCCTACCACTTGCCCGGTCTCCACCCGCAGGTACACATCGGAGAGAATGCGCCGCTCCCCAAACGCGAGCTGCATACCATCCGCTTCTAATACGTAGGAGAAAGACTTGCTCATTGCAGCACAGCATGAAGCAGCCCAACGGCGGCGCTGAACAGTAGCGTATCAGCCACTAGTACGCCCGCCCACAGCTGCCAGGGCGCAATGTGCAGGTTTAGGTAAAACCAATACTGGTGGGGCCGCAACTGCGCCGACAGATACCAGATAACCAGAAAGGTGCCCAGCTTCGTCAGCAGTAGCCCTGCTGTGAGCGGGAGAGGCCAGGTAGGAAATGGCCCGACGGCGGCGGCCGCAAAGATCAGCAACGAAAACACTACGGTAAAGGGGGCCACGGTGCGGTAGAACAGGCCTAGGGCCCGCAGGTACGTAGGTATCGTCATGGAGTGCGCATTGAGCTAGCCACACAACGCCCCGATAACCAGATTATTCTACCACCCCTAACCGTAAAAACACCGGAAACACCACTGGCCGCTCTGCGCTGCCCCACCGCTGCGACAGCTCTGCGGCCAGTTTAGCCACGGGGTCCTGGTCGTGTTGCTTCTGATACTTTGCTACGCTCGACCAAGTACGCAGGTAGTTCAGCATCCACTCGGCAGACCACTGCCGCCGCACTGCAAACCGCTTGTGCTGCACCTTGGCAAAAGGGAAAGGCAAGTGCGCGTACTCGTTGGTGATGTGCTGGCGGTTAGGGTCCCAGTAGGGGCCCATGGTTTCGTCGTGAAACTTCCGAATCAATGGGTCTATTTCGGGGCTCACCTGCACCAGGCCATACCCCCACTCTGCCACTGTACCCCCCGGCCGCGCTACACGACGCACCTCGTCTACGAAGGCATCGGGCTCAAACCAGTGTACCGCCTGCGCCACCGTAATCAGATCGAAGCTGGCTGGTGCAAAGGGCGTGTGTTCGGCTGGGGTAATGTGGTAGTGAATGTTGGGGTGGGCGGCGGCTTTGTCTAGCTGGGCCTGGCTGATGTCGGTGGCCTCTACCTGGCGGAAGTGCTGGGCCAACACAGCCGCCACTTGCCCGTTGCCGGTTGCGCAGTCCCAGGCCTGGTTGTGGTGGTCCACTTGGGGTAGCAGCCAGTCGTAGAGTTCGGCGGGGTAGTCGATGCGGTACTGGGCGTAGAGGTCGGCTTGGGAAGAGAAACGGTCGAGCATTAGTTGGCGTTTACTGGTTGATTTGTGGTTATTGGCAACTGCTAGCAGGCTATCAGCCACGGCCGCCCAGCTTGTATACGGCCATTGCCACCGCGAAAACGAAAAACTCTTCACCAAAACCAATGCCTACTCCCATCCAAACCGGCCTACTGGCTTACGGCATGTCGGGCCGCATTTTCCACGCTCCCTTCCTAGCGGCACATCCTGGCTTTCACCTACGGGCCGTGGCGGAGCGCAGTCGCAAGCAGGCCGCCGAGCTTTACCCGGGCATCATTAGTTACGACAGTGTAAGCGAATTGCTTGCCGACCCCGTGCTGGAGCTGGTGGTAGTAAATACGCCCAACAACACGCACTTCGAGTTGGCAAAGCAGGCACTGGAGGCCGGCAAACACGTGCTCATTGAAAAACCTGTTACTACAACCACGGCCGAACTTACCGAGCTATTTGCCGTGGCGCGCCGCCACAGCCGGCAGGTGTTCGGCTACCAGAACCGGCGCTGGGACAGTGACTTTCAAACGGTACGCCAGGTAGTGGAAAGTGGGCAGTTGGGTCAGCTTACGGAAGTGCACTTCCGCTTCGACCGCTACAAAGCAGCCCTCAACGTGAAAGCATTCAAGGAAGAGCCAACTACTCCCGGCAGCGGCCTTAGCTACGACTTGGGCCCGCACGTGCTCGACCAGGCGCTGAGCTTATTCGGGCAGCCCGAGCGGTTCCACAAGACCTTAGCAACCAACCGTCCGGGCTCCCAGGTCAACGACTACTTCCATTTCCACCTCGCCTACCCCGGCGGGCTCCAGGTGTTCGTGAGTGGTAGCTTGCTGGTGGCCGATGCCGGCCCGGCCTACGTGCTGCACGGCACCCAAGGGTCGTTCCGCAAGCAGCGCACCGACGTGCAAGAGTCTGAGCTCGACCAGGGCATGCTGCCTACAGATGCGGCCTACGGCTTGGAGCCAGCCGGTCAGGAGGGCATCCTCACCCTGGTGCTGCCCAATGGTCAGAAGCAGACTAGCACGGTGCCTTCGCCGCGCGGTGATTACCCGGACTTGTTTGAGGCCGTGTACCAAACGCTCGTTCACGGGCAGCCCTACCCCGTGCGTGAGGCAGAACTTCACTGGCAGTTAGCAGTTTTAGAAGGCTAGGAAAAGCCCTTAGCGCGGCGCTACGCCTCATGCGGCTCTGTTTGTGACTACTACGCCGCGCCAGCCATATAGCAACCCAACTATACGGCACGAAATCCGCCTATCTTTGTTATCATTACACAAGCGGTTTGCTGACCGGACAACGAGGTCAGCCATTTCATCATCCTAATTCGCTGAACCTTGAAGTTTCACGATTTTAATCTCCACGACGACCTATTGGCCGGCGTGGATGCCATGAATTACCAGAATGCCACGCCTATTCAAGAGCAGGCTATTCCTAAAATCATCGAAGGCAAAGACCTGATAGCCTGCGCCCAAACCGGCACCGGCAAAACAGCGGCCTACCTGCTTCCCCTCCTCGATAAGATTTCGCACGCCAAGCACGGCACTACTTCCACCCTGGTGCTGGTGCCCACCCGGGAGCTAGCTACTCAGATTGACGAGCAAGTGACCGGATTCGGTTACTTCGTAGAAGCCAGCTCCATTGCCATTTATGGGGGCGGCAAAAGTGAAGGCTGGGAGCAGCAAAAGCGCGCCCTCACCTCCGGCGCCGACATTATCATTGCTACGCCGGGCCGCCTCATTGCCCACATGCAAATGGGCTACGTCAAGTTTGAGCACCTGAAATATCTGGTGCTGGACGAGGCCGATAAGATGATGGATATGGGCTTCTCCGATGACATCTTGAACATCGTGCGGCAGCTGCCCAAGGAGCGCCAAACGCTTTTGTTCTCGGCAACCATGCCCAATAAAATCCGGGAGTTTTCGCAGCAGATTCTGCACAACCCCGACGAAATCCGTTTGGCCGTGTCGAAGCCTGCCGCGGGCATCGACCAGCAGTTTTACATGGCCTTCGACCGTCAGAAGATCTACTTGTTGGAGCACCTGCTCAAAACCCAGGAAGTGCAAAGCATGGTATTGTTCACGTCGCAGAAAGCCGCCGTTGGGGGCATTGTGCGGGCGATTAACAAGCTGGGCTACGAGGCGAAAGGTATCAGCTCCGACCGGACGCAGGAGGAGCGCGAGCAGATCATGCGCGAGTTTAAAAACAAGCAGTTTCCCATTCTGGTGGCTACTGACGTGCTCAGCCGGGGCATTGATATCGACTCGCTCAGCCACGTAGTAAACTACGACATTCCGCGTGCCGCTGAGGATTACGTGCATCGCATTGGCCGCACGGCCCGCGCTGCCACCAAAGGCACGGCCATCACCTTCATTTCCGACCAAGACCAGGACCGCGTAGTGAAGATTGAGAAGCTGATTGAGCGGGACATTGAGAAGAGGAACATCACCGAAGAACTTGGCTTAGGTGAGGCGCCTGAGTTTGACCCCAAGCGGTTCAGTGGCTTGCGGGGCAAAGTAGGCGGACGGCCTGAACGTGGGGACCGCGCGGGCAGTGGCAACCGCGACCGGGGCCCCCGCCCAGAAGGAGAACGGGGCCCGCGGGGCGAAGGTAGCCGCAACGGTAGCGGACGCGGCTCACGCCCCGATGCCAACGGCAAACCCGATGCTCAGCAGCAAGAACGTATTGCAAAAGCACAAGCGGCTTTAGCAGCTCTCGATGCAGGCCAGGCACCGGCCCAGCCCTACCAGCGTCCGGCGCGCGAAGCTCGGCCTCCGCGCCCAGAAGGAGAGGCTCGACCGCCTCGTGAGCCACGGGCCCCGCGCCAAGAGGGCGAACCAGCACGCACGGAGCCACGCGCCGAGGGGGAAGAGGCTAAGCGTCGTAGGAAGCGGGGCGGCCGCAATCGTAGTGGCCGCAGTCCTCGCCCCGAGGGTAGCACCCCCACTGCTGAATCCACCGCAGCCGTACCAAGCGCCGAATAAATAAAAAAGCCCCGCTACTACTAGCGGGGCTTTTTTGTGTCCATATCCGTCTCGGTTCATAGGTGCGCCGCTACCGTCCCATACACCTTATTACTACCCACAGGTAGAACTACCTTTTCATAGCCTCCATGCTCCTATGGCTGATTGACACACGATACTTTTTTCATGCGCTAGCAGTGGCCTTTGTGGCCAGGCGCGGTAGATTTGGCTTCGCACATGACATAAGCAGGTTGATCTTACTCAACACAACTTACTAACTAATAGGTAATTACACAATAATGCATCAATGATGCATTATTGTGTAGACCTAATTACAATTAAGCTCTTAAGTACATGCAACATAGTTGCTAAAACCAAATACCCAAAAGAAAACCCAGCCGGAGCTGGGATTTAAAAGGGCTTGAAACCACGCTTTACAGCACTTGGCCTAAGCCAAACAAAAGCGTAAATACGAGAGTAGTCAATGCCATTTGCTTGAGTAGCGGGTCAAGTTGCATAGACTCTTGCGCTGCCAAACCATCAAGGCGTTGCGAAACAGCAACGGGGCCGAAAGCACAAACAACCACTGCCAAGGTGAGCGGTACGTTAGGGTCACGTATACTATGGCGCAGGCAAAGCCACTAGCAGCAGCAGCCAGTGGTAGCGGCGGGCGTGCACGGGGCCAAGCCGCACTGGAATGGTGATTTTGCCAGCCAACTTGTCGGAGCGGATGTCCCGGATGTTATTGACGTTGAGGACTGCCGTAGCAAAGCAGCCCAAGGCTGCCGCGGGCAGTAGTATGGGTAGCGGCAAGGTGCGCGTTTGCAGAAAGTACGTGCCGCACACCCCCACCATCCCAAAAAAAATAAACACGGACGCGTCGCCCAGGCCGGCATAGCCATACGGCTTGGAACCGGCCGTATAATTAACGGCCGCCCAGATAGCCGAGAGGCCCAACACAAAGAAGGATAGAAAGATCCAGGCGCCGGCAGTACCCAGGGCCACCCACAGCAGCAGCAAGCCACTTAGCAGGGACAGCACCCCGAACACCAGCATCCCCTTCTTCATTTGCTGGGGTGTGATGGCACCGCTCTGTACGGCCCGTTGGGGTCCTTCGCGGTGCACACTATCGGCGCCGTTCTGGGAATCGCCATAGTCATTGGCGAGGTTACTCAGGATCTGTAGCAGAATGGTAGTGAGAGCCGCCAGTCCCACTACCGCAGCCCGAAACTGCCCCTGGCTGGCGGCCAGAAATCCGCCGGCCATAATACTGGCCAGCGCGAGCGGCAAGGTGCGAGGGCGAAAAGCGGAAACCCAGGCTTTGGCAGGCTAGTGGGAGCAGTAGGGCTGCTGGAAGAAGAGACCATGACTGGAAACGTTGAAAAATGCCATCCTGTGACTAGTGTACTTACCCTGCCGTTTCAATGGCGGCAATCTTTTCCGCCGAAAGCTCCGAAAAGTGCCCTATTACCAGGTCGGCGTGGTGGAGGTCTTGCAGGGGCGAATGCTCACTGTTGTAGCCAATGCAGTACAAACCGGCCGCTTTGGCTGCCGTAACACCATTGGCTGAGTCCTCAATTACTAGGCACTCGGAGGCAGGAGCCTGAGAAAGGGAGGCCGCGTGCTCGAAGATGGCCGGATCGGGCTTGGAGCGCGGAAAATCTTCGCCGCTGATGAGGTGGGAAAAATAAGGCGCCAGCTTAAACCGCTCCATTACCCGGTCGATGGTGGAGTGCGATGCTGACGAGGCCAGAATAAGCTCAATATTATGCTGATGCAGGTCCTCGATAAGGGAGCGCACGCCATCGAGCAGTTCCAGATCGGGTTTCTCATCGAAAGCCCGGTTAAAAAAGTCGCGCTTGGCCTGCACCAGTTCCAACACTGGTTGCGACAGTTGGTGCTTTTCTTTCAGGTACTGGTAGGTGTTCTTCGTGGAGCGGCCCGTAAACTGAGCGTATTCCTCGTCGGCTACATCAATACCGAGCTCGTCGAAATGCCGGAAGTACGCGTAGCGGTGAACCGGCTCCGTATCGACGATGACGCCGTCCATATCGAAAATAACAGTGCGTATCATGCAGCAACTAGTGGTTATGAGCGCGAAGGTAGAGAAACCCAGGGCTCTTGACTAACAAGTGGCGGCCTGCCCTGCCGCGCCAGAAAAGCGCAAGCAAAGCAGGCCGCGTATTTCACAGGGAGAATGTTACTTCAGAACGGCAGCTACTAGCTCGTCGCTCATGGGCTTTACCTTGGAGGGATAGAAGGCTACTACGTGGCCGGTTTCGTCTACCAGATACTTGCAGAAATTCCAGGTAGGGGCATCTCCTACGGCCCCGTTCTTCGACTTATCGGCCAAGAACTTGTAAAGCGGAGCCGTATCGTCGCCTTTTACCGAAACCTTGCTGAACAGGGGGAACGTGACGCCAAAGTTTTTCTCGCAGAAAGTAGCAATCTGCGCCTCAGTACCGGGCTCCTGGCCGCCGAAATTGTTGGCCGGAAAGCTAGAACTACCACTTTATCGCCGTGCTTCTTGTAGAGTTCTTCCAGCTCTTTGTACTGAGGCGTGTACCCGCATTCCGATGCGGTATTCACGATCAGCAGCTTTTTCCCTTTGTACTGGCTCAGCTTTACGTCCTTGCCATCAATGCTTTTCACGGTGAAGTCGTAGACGGTGCCGGTGGCGGTGCTTTCGGTGGTAGTGGTCATGGTTGGGGCAGGCTGGGAGTGGGAGAAAGACAGGCCGCTAGCGAGCAGCGTGCCTAGTAGTACAAAAGCTTTCATACGAGAGAGAAAAAGTCAGTGACCAACCAGCCGCCGGGCACATTGTTCGGTGCCGATGACCAGTTAGCTCAAAGTAAAGAAACTCTTCCGCACGAAACTATCCGTATCAGCTCTTGCGGCTCAGCAAAGGGCAACGGCACCGTGCTATCTTAGCATAACTCAAGGCTTACTGTGCGGCATTTGCTGAAGGGAATCCGAGCGGGCTATTAAAAAGCCGTACTTTTGCCTTTTGCACATTTCTTCCCTGGTTAATCTGCTCATGCGTACGACTCTCTATTCTGTCATTACCGGTACGGGCAGTTACCTTCCCGCTCGTATTGTTAGGAATGAGGATTTCACAGCATCTACCTTTTATGACGCTGATAGTAACCTTCTCACCAAACCGAGTGCGGAAATCGTTGCGCGCTTTGCGCAAATCACGGACATCCACGAACGTCGTTACGTTACGGATGACCAAGTAACCTCCGACATTGCCTTTCTGGCGGCGCAAGACGCCCTGCAATCCAGCGGTACGGACCCCGAGTCGCTAGATTATATTCTGGTGGCTCACAACTTTGGGGATGTACAGGCCGATAACCGGCGGTCGGATTTTGTGCCGAGCCTGGCAGCGCGCGTCAAGCACAAACTGGGCATCGAAAATCCGCAGACCATTGCCTACGACTTACCCTTCGGCTGCCCGGGCTGGCTCCAGGGCCTGATTCAGGCCGACTACTACTTGCGCTCGGGCGACGCCAAGCGCGTTCTGGTGATTGGGGCGGAGGTACTCTCGCGCGTGTGCGACCCGCACGACCGGGACAGTATGCTGTATGCTGATGGCGCCGGGGCGGTGCTACTGGAAGCGCAGGAAAGCAACGTACCCGTGGGTATCTTGGCCCACGGTACTCGCTCCGATACCGTTCAGGCAGCTCACTTGCTGCGCATGGGCGCCTCCTACAACCCCAACTACCCAGGGAGCGACCTGTTTTTGAAAATGGAAGGCCGCAAGCTCTACGAGTACGCGCTCAAAACCGTACCGCAAGCCATCAAAGACTGCTTAGAAAAAGCCAAGCTGCCCCTGGCCGACATGCACAAACTACTGCTACACCAGGCCAATGGCAAAATGGACGATGCCATTCTGAAGCGACTGTACGGCTTGTACGACGAAGCTACCGTGCCCGAAGGCGTCATGCCGATGACGATTTCCTGGTTGGGTAACTCTTCGGTGGCTACCCTACCTACCCTGCTGGACCTTCTACTGAAAGATAAGCTGCCCGGCAATGATATTCAGCCAGGTACTAACATCGTGTTTGCCTCTGTAGGCGCCGGTATGAACTGCAACGCCGTAGTGTACCGGATGCCAGGCTAAGCAGCCCCCCCAACGCGCAAGCGCCCCGCCAGACAGTGTCCGGCGGGGCGCTTGTGTTTGACGTGCTACTAGCACCAGGGCTCAGTCTGTGTAGTGATAAGCGGGCTTAGGTAGTGCGGGGCGTCAGCCACTTTTCCAGAAGCACGGGCTGGTAAGCCAGCATTTCTTCAATTATACCATTGGGGTCGGGGTTGCTGAGCAACTGGTCGCGGTTTTCACGGCGCAACAGGCCTTCATCGGCCATGTGGTCTAGGGCGCGCAACAGATGGTCGTAGAAGCCCTCTACGTTGAGCAGCGCCACGGGCTTTTTGTGCAAGCCAAGCTGCCCCCAGGTCAGCACTTCAAACAGCTCTTCCAACGTACCATACCCCCCCGGCATCGCACGAAGCCTTCGGCTAAATCGGCCATCAGGAGCTTACGCTCGTGCATGCTTTTCACGATATGGAGCTCCGTTACGCCCCGGTGCTCCACCTCCTTGGCCACCAGAAAATCGGGAATGACCCCGATAACTTTGCCGCCATGCGCTAATACACTATCGGCTACGGCTCCCATCAGGCCTACGCGGCCCCCGCCGTACACCAGCGTCATGCCACGTTCGGCTAGCACACGGCCCATCTCCTGGGCTCGTTGGGTATACATTTCGTTGGTTCCGGCACTGGAACCGCAATACACGGCTACGCTTTTCATAAAACTGTAGGGCGAAGCACGGCCTCGCCTATTATTGGTTGAAAAAGAAAACAGTAGCAACGCCAGGCTTTGGCATTGCTACTGAGATGATAAAGAGCGGCAGACGGAGAGCCGCAACACGTTTGCAGTTTTTACTCGCGTTGCTGAGTTAGATGCCTCAGGCCCTTAACCTGCTTTGGCTACCTCCTGCGCCCGCGCGCTCGGCCATACGTGAAAATTACATCCGCTCGGGCACCTGAATACCAAGCAGGCCCATGCTAACTTTTAAGGCCTTAGCCGTTTGGGCCGACAGCGCTACCCGGAACGCCTTCTTGGCAGCATTGGGCTCAATAAAGATGGGAACTTCGGTGTAGAACCGGTTGTAGGCCTTGGCCAGGTCGTAGGCGTACTGAGCTACAACGGCCGGCGACTGCGTGCGCGCCGCTTCCGTTACCACGGCCGCATAGCGGCCAAGCTCCTGAATCATTTCCCGCTCGGTAGCCTGAATTTCTGTGAGGCCAGCCAAGCTTGCGTTGGCTGCTACGCCTTGCTCGGCCGCCTTGCGCAGGATGCTGGAGATACGGGCGTGCGAGTACTGAATGAACGGGCCAGTGTGACCTTCCAAGCTCACGGACTCTTCGGGGTTGAAGAGCATCCGCTTCTTAGGGTCCACTTTCAGCAGGTAGTATTTGAGGGCTCCCAAGCCCAGCATGTGGTAGAGCTGCTCAGCTTCGGCATCCGACAAGCCTTCGGTTTTGCCTTTCTCGAGGGTAGCAGCCTTTGCAGCTTCCACCACTTCGCGTACCAACTCGTCGGCATCAACCACGGTGCCCTCCCGGCTTTTCATCTTGCCCGAGGGCAGGTCTACCATACCGTAGCTGAGGTGGTAAATGGCATCGGCGTAGGGCTTGCCCAGCTTCTTCAGCACGGCCTTCAGCACCTGCATGTGGTAGTTCTGCTCGTCGGCAATAACGTACACCGACAGATCATAGTGGAAGTCCTGGTACTTTAACTCGGCCGTACCCAAGTCCTGGGTGATGTACACGGAGGTACCGTCGGCACGGAGTAGGAGCTTCTCATCGAGGCCCTCTTCCTGCAGATCTACCCACACCGAGCCGTCGTCCTTCTTAAAGAAGACGCCCTTTTGCAGGCCCTCTTCTACCCGCTCCTTACCTAGCAGGTACGTTCCCGACTCGTAATAGTACTTATCAAAATCGACACCGATGGTCTGGTAGGTTTCGTTGAAGCCTTCGTACACCCAGCCATTCATTTGCTTCCAGAGGCTTACCACCGCTTCGTCGCCGGCTTCCCAGGCGCGCAGCATGTCCTGGGCTTCCAGCATCATGGGGGCTTGGCGCTTGGCTACGTCGGCGGCTACGCCTTCGGCTTCCAGCTGCTTTACCTGCTCGCGGTAGTGCTTCTCAAACAGCACATAGTACTTTCCGGCCAGGTGGTCGCCCTTGATGCCCGCCTGCTCGGGTGTTTCGCCTTGGCCGTACTGCTGGTAGGCCAGCATGGACTTGCAGATGTGAATACCCCGGTCGTTGACGAGGTTGGCTTTGGTAACGGTAGCGCCAGTAGCTTTCAGAATCTCGGCCACTGAGTAGCCGAGGAAGTTGTTGCGCAGGTGCCCTAAGTGCAGGGGCTTGTTGGTATTAGGGGAGGAATATTCCACCACCACATTTTGCGGGCCACCCGTTTCTACCGGTGTAGTGGCAGGCTGCTGCCGCAACTGGGCAAAGACATCGAGCCACGCCGAGTCGGCAATTTCTAAGTTCAGAAAGCCTTTCACCACGTTGTAGCCGCTTACCAGCGGCTCATTGGCTACCAGCCAGTCGCCAATGCCTTGCCCAATTTGCTCGGGGCCTTTGCCTAGAGTTTTCGTAAAAGGGAACGTAACGAGGGTAAACGAGCCCGCAAACTCCTTGCGCGTAGGCTGCAAGGTGAGTTGAGGCGAGGCTACCTCGGCGTCGAATACGTTCTTGATGGCAGCCCCGAGGGCCGCTTTGAGGGTTTGTTCGAGTTGTTGCACGGAAAGCGAAACGCTTAAGAGAAGCGGTATACTAGGCTTCTGGAAGATACATTCTTGGACTGACAACCACGGGGCACTGCGTAAACTATGGGCCAGCCAGCGGCGGCATCTACCCTCACTACGGAGTGCCAGTAGCCGCGCTCTGCGCCTTAGCTTACGCTAGATTCGTCGTTGGTTGGGTAGCCGCAGAATTGTCTTCATCGGGAGTTGACACGGTAGCCAGACTAGGCCGTCGCTGCTACAAAGGTAGAAAGCCCAGCCAGATGCCGCCCGAAAAAATATGGCCGCTGGCCCGACTGCCCGTCATCCTACTGCCTACAGGGGGCAAGGTGCCTCCAGCCCCAGCTATTTTCCAGGTGCTGAACCAAAGCCAACGGCTGTGCGTGTATTTGCTGCAAAGAGTATCTTGCGCCCCACGCATGAACGTTCACCTACAGCAAATCCTCGACAACCCCCTGGCCGCGCTGGCCATTGTGGGCAACCTCATCATCATTGAAAGCCTGCTCTCCGTAGACAATGCGGCCGTGCTGGCAACGATGGTATCGGACCTCCCTAAGGAGCAACGCCACAAAGCCCTGCGCTACGGCATCATTGGAGCCTACGTATTTCGGGGGCTCTGCATCCTATTTGCTTCCTACCTTATTCAGTTCTGGTTTTTGAAGCCCCTGGGCGGCCTGTATTTGCTTTACCTAGCGTACAGCCAGTTTGCTAACCGCAGCAGCGACGGAGAGGAAGACGTAGACAAGCAGAAAAGCTGGCTCTACCGCAGTACCCTCGGGCTGCTCGGTCCGTTTTGGGCCACGGTGGCGCTGATTGAGCTGATGGACCTGGCCTTTTCCATCGACAATGTGTTTGCCGTGGTGGCCTTCACCGACAACCTGATCCTGATTTGTGGGGGCGTATTCATTGGCATTCTGGCCATGCGCCTGGTGGCGCAAGCCTTCGTGCTGCTGATGGGCAAGTACCCGTTTTTGGAAACGGCTGCCTTCGTGGTTATTGGTATTCTAGGCCTGAAGCTGCTACTTTCCCTCTTTGAGCATTTCCAGCCCCACCACCCCTTCAGCCACTTCCTTAGCAGCGAAGCCGCCGATGCAGGCCTTACTGTGCTTACCGTAGCTGTGTTTGCCGTACCACTACTCACCTCCTGGCTGTTCGGGGTGCCTTACCGCCAGGGTGGTCGTCAGGCGTAGCAAGAGTAGAACCCATAAGCAAT